>JAITAI010000248.1 GCA_031284195.1 Treponema sp. | reverse complement strand
TAGGCCGTCCGCAGAACGCCTTTGATTGAACTGGCGGGCAGAAAAGGACAGCCTGTGTTTCTGTCCAGGATCATACCGGTCTCATTCGGGTGGCCGGAACCAAGGCCGCTGATAAAAGGGGAGCTGGATTCCGCGTATATGGTCAGCGGGGAAAAGCCGAACTGTTCCATGTGTTTCAGAATTGTTTCCTGCCGCCGGTGGATTGTATCCAATTCACCCTTTAACGAAAAAAGCGATTTTTTTGCTGTCTCAAACAGCGATTCTATCGCGGTAGGCGGTTTTTTCAGTTCCTTTCCTATTTCCTGCCACTGCATCAGACGCGGAAAAGCAAGAGAAAAATTGGCACGGCCGCTTTCCAGCAGTTTACGGTTTGTCCGGGGAATCGGGATAAGCAGCGGCGTCAACGGCGGGGAACTATCCCTGTTTTCACGGGATTGCCCGGATGGTCCGCTGTAAGGCTGTCCGCTCTGCGGTCTGTCTCCATGCCGCCGGTTTTGTCTGTCGGGCATTATTTTTCCTCCTGGAACGCCCGGGTGTAACGTTTAAGCCATTCCAAAAGTTTGAGTGTTTCGTGCTGGGCTTCCAGGTATTTTTGCTGGCTTAGGCCGTTAAATTTCCTAATAAAATCAATATCCGAAGAGGGATTGCCGAATTCTGTATGCATTGTTTTGCAGAGCCATTCTTTTATAACCGTAAACACCATTTTTTCTTTTTCGCTCTTTTTAGAAAGCAAAAAGGCCAGGGTCTGTCCAATCCCGTTTGTTAAAATCATAGTCGGCGTACCGATAATGAAATTGGCGGTTTTTTCGTCTACCGGTCCGCTGCGGTCTATTTTTTCAAGGGCAAACTGCGCACGCTGCTGCTGTTTTGTCTGCATCATGGCCTCCTTATTTCCATGCAAGTTCAAAAATACCCCGGCCCAGGGTTTCATCCCCGCCTACCTGAATGTGGGTACTGATGACCTTGTCTTTTATGAAGGAGCGTATAGTATCGGCTTTTAACGCTTCTCCGCTCCGGGTGTCTCCCCAATGGATAACCGCATACATCAGGGTATCAGCGGGCAGTTCTTCCTGATACCGAAGAGAACCGTCCTTTGTCGTACCCTTTTCCTGGTCAATCGAAATTTGGGCAGTTATCTGTGTACAGTCAGATACGCCGTAATTAAAAATTTCGTCGGAAACAAGCAGAAACCGTTCCGCCTTGTCAAAATAATCAAGAAGAGGCTTGAGAGAAGCGGTATCACCCGGGACAATCGCAACTTCGTAATCCTCCAGCAGAACTTCTCCGGTAAGGCCGCCTCTGATACAAAGGGCCTTGTTGTCTTTTATCAGTGCCGGGATCTTTTCAATATCTGCCAAGGGGATGCTTTTTTTGGCCAAGGCCAGATCCCGGTTCAGCCGCTTTAAGACCGCCGGGCAGCTTATCCAGACAAAAGGCACTGCACTTGACCGCATGGGAAAAGCGAGTATCTTCGCATCTGAAACGGAAATGGCCCCCGCATAAGCGCTGCCTGCGGTATTGGTATCGCCAAAAATATTATCCGTAAGGCTGTTGAATTGTTCCACTTCCTTCGGCTCCAGCTTGACGGCCTTATAGCGGTCGAAATTGGCGCGGAAGGCCCCTTTCATTCCCGAGGACTGAATAAGGGGCCAGTTAGTATGCCGCTCCCGCTGTATCGGCAGATCCACTGTTCCCAAAGCAGAACCGCTTCCCACGTGGCACGGGGTTACTGCGTACATCACCAGTACAGAAATATCGCACATATCCATTTTGATTCCTCCCTACAGCGCCAAGGGGGCGCATTGATTATTGATATTTTCATTAAAAACAGAACCCGCATAAAACCATGTTTCCGAAGTCTTATGATAGTTTTTCGCCAGATCCCAGCCCGCAGACACAAAGGTTTTTGCGCAAAATGTTTTGGAAAGTAACTCTGCCGTACAGGGGATAGACGCAAGGGCAACATACCGATCGGATTTCACATTCCAATTCAAATGCGGTCCTTCTATCTTTTGATATGCGCACCTTCGGCCCTCTCCGCCCAATTGCAGGACCCCCTGTTCCTTTAAGCCTACTGCGTTGTCCAGGGCAATGACGATGTTGACCCCGTCCCGCAAGCGGACATGGCGGGTGGTATAGAGCCGGCCTTCCACGGCTGTCCTGGTATGAGGGCCTAACGCGACGCCGACCCTGTCTTCGGTGTTGAAAAGGGATTCTTCCTGCAGTTGAATGTCGCGGCCTTTTGTGAATAAATTGACATCAATCCAGGAGCCGCCTATACTTTTCGCGTTGGTATTGTCTATCCAGGGAAGGGGCCACGCGGAGGCAAGGATTCCGGCGGCTTCAAATTCCGCGCTGTTATCCCTGGCAGGGATAATTGTTTTTTTCACGTCACCACAGCCGGATTTTTCTTTTTCCACAAACCACGAATAGGGGGCTTGAGCGTAATAGGTAGGTCCCTTTTTTAACAGTACCGCTGGTATCTCTACGGGGTCATTCCAGAATTCCGGGCCGCTGGCAGTACGCACCGCGCCGGCAAATACGGAAACCGGTGGCGGAAAAAGGGTCTCTGATACGGGAAGTCCCGCTTCCAGGGGAATGGCCCCCCGGAAAAAAAGCGTATCTATTGGGGTAAACTCATAGTATATCATTCTTGCACCCCCGATAAAAAATGGGCAATGACCGGCGCTTCCGGGTTGAAAGCCGTATCTCCCGGATACGCCTTATCCGACTCAGGCAGACACAGGCCGGCAAGGCGTTTGGCAGCCAGCTTCGTATCGGCGGTATGGGGAAACGAATGTTTTACTTCATAGGCAAACATGCTGACGATCTGATCGGGGGTGATACCGTCAACCAGAACCGCGTCTTTTAATTGGCTGAGGCGGTATACAAGACTGGATGTGATGGTTTTATCGGAAAGTTCCGCGGTGATGTTTTTAAAGGATGCAAACAGGGTTTCCTGTTGCAGAAAGGGATTTTTTGCATCCCACTTGAAATGCACATCACGGTCGCCGCCACTCCGCTTCCGCAGCAGTATAGTAAGCGCATCCCGGCCCGCCTTTTCCTTTGAAATAGTATCCAAAATGGTATGTGAATCCCGGATGGCCTCGCGCAGCGGTTCCTTGTGATGGACAATAAGCAGCGCAGCAGATATGGTACCGCCTACGAATTGCCTGTAACGTTCACGAATTGTCTTCGCTGCTTCAAGGACCGTGTCCAGGGGCAAGACGGCGCAGACATCATCGCCGCCAGCATAGATCAGCCGGCCAGGCTGGGCAATCATGATACTGCCGGTGAATTGATCCAGGGTTTCTGAAAGTTCCCGGTGTTCCTGGGGATTTTTTTTGTCATTAACCAGATCGCCCATCTTGTCGCCGTCCATCAGGAGGATAGCGTAATATTTTTGTATGTTGGGGATTCTCCCGTCATTTTCGTTATGTAAACGGTCTATGGCTTCCGGTCCAAGATGGTTTTCCGTTATATACTTATGGGCCGCCAATTCCGTGGTAACCGGAAAATTCTTTTGAACGGTAAGTTCATATAACGCATGTTCCCGGAGGAGGGACTTTTCCGGCAAAAGGCGCTTTATGGCGCATACGCCGCAGAGCTTTTCCGTTCTGCCGAAGGCGTCTGTCAACGTTTTCCAAACCTGATTCTCGCCGCAGAGGGGGCACTTTTCCCCCTGCTGGGGTTTCCTGATACGGCTTGGTTTTAATTTTGCCGCCGCAAGCAGGCCCTGCAACCGTGAATGGGTTTTTGGGTAATCTTTGCCGTCCCAGGGCAGGGCCGCCCAGGAATACTGCCAGTAGTCGTCGATCAGTCCCGCAGGTACGCCGGTAATTTCCGCAAGACCCAGCCATTCGGCCTGAATTACGGCTTCTATCTGACCCATGTGCGATTTTACGGCGCCCGTGTTTTCCGCTTCCAAGGTGAACACAAATTTATTGGGGACCGAGGCAGAACCCGGCGTTGGATATACCGCTTCTCCAGCGGCTTTAAGGCCCACTCCCGCCAGAAACGAAAGTATCTTTGAACCTGCGTACAGATCCCGCAACTTGCGAGCCTTGGATATATAGGCCTGTACCGGCGTAATGGAGAAGACGGCAAGATAGGTCATGGCCGGGCCTCTACTAATTTGAGAATCTCCCCTGTTTTTTCCCCCATTGTCTTTGACAGATAACTGTGCATATCCTCAATAACCTTGTTGTATTCTCCCTGGCCGTCTTTTTCATAGAAAGCGACAGGCAGGGAAAGAATCCGGCCTGAATATTTTCCCTTTTGCTTTGCCACATGCAGGATGAACTGTTTCGGACTTCTCTGATTTCTGATATTATCGGGGATTCTTTCAGATTTATGTTCTATCGGCCGTGAAACAAAACCCCGGCGGTTAAATGTATGCCTTTTCTCCAAAGAAATCCGCGCGTTTCTGTAGGCACTTCCGATTTCAGACAGGGCTTCTTCCCAGGTATCATAGTTTTGCTTAGTAACAAAGAGTTTTGACCGGCTATTAAGCGTGGGGTATCCGACCGGGGATGCTGTTGTCCAGGGTTCAGAATATGTTGCTTGGGCAAGTCCATTGACAGCATAAAGAGAACCGAAACCGTTTCTTGAACGGGAACCGATGCTTCCGAATGTGAAGAGCCCGTTCAGGCATGTTGTAATTTCATTTTTCGATTTGGCCGGAAGGGAAACCGAAAAAACGAATTTTTTGCCCAGATCCAGGTGAGAACGATTATAAACATTCTGCTTCTCTTCTTTATCGTAGCTGCAAACACCATAAGCTAGATAATCCAATATATTGATGAAGAAATCTTTACCATTGGATGATACCGGTATGCTTTTACCCTTTGGAAAACCATTCGTCTTTACGGGAGGAACCTGGCCTATTATAGAAATACGCGCC
Source organism: Treponema sp. (assembly GCA_031284195.1). Taxonomy (GTDB): domain Bacteria; phylum Spirochaetota; class Spirochaetia; order Treponematales; family Breznakiellaceae; genus JAIRLU01. The sequence continues at coordinate 2,049 of JAITAI010000248.1, read as the reverse complement.
AAGGATCCCTGCTCGGTTGAACCGAAAATACTTCGTTCTTCTTTTGAAAGGTCTTCCGGCGTTTTTGAATTACCGTAGAGTACCCGCCACCACCAGCGGAGAGCCGCCTTAAACGGCGCTGTCCGCAGTTCGGCGTTTTGGTCTGCACCGCCAAGAAAGGCAGGCGTAAGAAATTCTAGGTTGTATTCTATGGTTTCTGTCCTATAAAACCGGGAAATATTCACTGTTACCCCCTTTTAGTTTGTGATTGCCTATTATATACCACCTGTTCTCAAGAAACAAGCTCCTATCATCCATAGCTCACTGTATAAATAGTATAAGATCAAGGAGGATAGGACTTAACAATTTTGAACTGTTTTTTACTCCATCCGGATACCTTAAGACAGGTCAAAAATTCGGACATGCCATTTGTACCTTTGAAAGATACGAAGGAAGGAGGTCATAATCCCTTAAAACAGGTCAAAAATTCGGACGTGCACTTGGCATTGCCGCTGGCGTAGGTGGGGCTATAGTCATAATCCCTTAAAACAGGTCAAAAATTCGGACCGGAGTATTAGTAGCGCCGTGAGGGTTTGCCGTCGTATTGTCATAATCCCTTAAAACAGGTCAAAAATTCGGACGGAGCTAAGGGTTGGGCCCAACTTTGTTGGGACTCTAAAGTCATAATCCCTTAAAACAGGTCAAAAATTCGGACACTTCTTTGACGCCGAGAGGCAGGTCATTGAGTCCATGGTCATAATCCCTTAAAACAGGTCAAAAATTCGGACCGTACCCCTCGTAACTCCTTATATTACAATGACTTATAAGGCCCTTTCCGCATACCTCCTTGTAAATTCGGCATTTTTCCTGCAATAACACGATTACTCCTCTTTTTTTTCTTGTAATTCCTTATCCTGTAAGGAATTATAATTTCCGCATACCTCCCTGGAAATTTTCCGGGTTTTCCCGGTTCTCCAAGGCTGCGAATACCACTATATCCCCTCTCATCCGTTGTGTCAATACCTTTTTTCCCTTGCGGGAACAAACCCTCCCCCCCATAGATCAGGTATAGACCCCGATATTCGGTTTCCCCGCCCTGCATTACCCCTTTGAAATGCCTGACTTGTTCATGGATAAGGGCATAAAAAAAGGGCATTTCCAACGCTCCGGGACTTCCCTTATACTGAGCCTTTTGGCTATAACCCTAAACATTCCGGTTAAGCAGCGAACCTTCCGGCTATAAACCGTAAGCCCTGGGGCTAGGCCATCCATACCGGGTTACTCCTTCCGCTGCTTCTGCTCTCATATTTTCAAACCATAATAGGTTATAAAAACGTACATCCCCATAATCGAAAGCATGAGGACAAAAAAGAGTATGGCCGGTCTTTCCTCGCTCCAATAATCAAAGGAAAACCCCAGAAATAATTTTGCAAACATAGCTCTATCGAAAAACGGCCACATACCGAAAACCGTACATACCACTGCACCCATACGCGCAACTATAGTGCGCCCAGGAAGTTCAGGGTTGATTTTCATTATTTTTCGCGTTCCCTTTATAAACAGCCCCCAATGTAAGCCCAGGTGCATACCGATTAACAGCAAGAGCCAATACGCAGCGGTGGTGTGTATTTGCCGCAGCGCCATTCCACCGGGCAGATGCAAAAACGCAAGCACGGTTCGGGATTGTAACAAGCCGGTGATGACAAGCGCTGCCATAGTGAACACAAGCAATAGATTAACCGCGGTCATCACGCCCCGCCGCAGGGTATATGCGCCTTTGCGCAGGTTTTTATACCAGCGCCGGTTGATGATAGTATGGAGGATAAACAACGCCAACACGGAAACCCCTATCCATTCATGGGCAGCGTCTCCGGTTATACGGTATGCGTAGGCGTACAATAAGAGAATAGTCATGACCAGATCGAGTAAAACCCGAAGCGGTTTGCCGGCTCGCCTTACCCCACGTTTTACGTTCATGGTAGGGGATTTATTGCGCGGCCATTCCCAGTTTGCGAAGCCACGAAGTTACATCCCTGTTCGGCGTGGTTACCCTCGTGCTATCCTTGGGAT
>JAITAI010000211.1 GCA_031284195.1 Treponema sp. | reverse complement strand
TCGTTGGGGAAGGGGGCGTCGAAGGACGCAAGGTCTATCCGGTCGATAAGATAGTCCAGGGCAAACTCGAAGGTGCCCGGCAAGAGCTGTTCGTCAAGATGGACGGTCAGGAACAGGCCCGGGGACCGGTCAAAGTATTGGTATTGCGGCATGACAGGCAAAGCATCCCACAGTTTTTGTGGTTTGTCTACTTTTCCGACAGTCTCAACAGGACGGTATATGCTTCGGCGCTAAAGCGGTTTGGGGTTCGGTCGGCTAGGTCATTCTGCTATGCTTCATTCCCACGACGTTGGTCTGCCACATTTTGCCAACCCTGATCTTTGCTACGCAAAGTCTTTATCCGGGTTGGCAAACATCGTAAACAGCCGAAATGTTATGCGACATTTGACCTGAAAGATTGTTAAAAAATGATTGACAAAGAATTTACGAATGAGGTATAATCGGAAAAATAAGGAGAATAAAAATGGATACAAATTTAGCGGGTGAAAAGGATAAAGAAATCCTCGTTTCGGTTGTTACAGAAATGTCAAAATCAATGACGGGAGCGCAAAGTACAAAACATTGGGCAAAGAATGCGCTTTGGTTTGATATTGTTCCTTTTGCTTCAAAAGGCATTAAACCCGCGTGTGAGGTATTCGATAATGCGTTCAGTGGGTTGAAATCAATAAAAGTTGACATTATTAAAATGGAAACATTTATAAATGGTAACATGGGTGTTGTTTGCTCCATTCAGAAGTGGAATATAATACTCAAGGACGGTACTGTTAATGCTCCAATGCTTGTCCGGCAAACAGATTGTTTTGAAAAACAGGATGGTCAATGGAAAGTGATACATGAACATTCTTCTGTATCGAAACCTCCGGAGTGGGACGGCAAAATTGTAGTGGAAGAAACATAAATATAATAAATAAAAAAACCGAAAAAGTGAGAAGGTATATTCACCCAAAAAAGCATAAAGACAATATTAAAAAATAATTTTGTAGAAAATATGATTAGAAAGAAAAAGTATAAAGCAGGCAAAACGTCGCATAACAAGTCTGATTACGCTTCGGGGCTAAAGCCTCTCGGCCTCCATTCGCCTAGCTCAATCGCTTCGGCAACTTTGTTGCCGCCGCTCCTTCCAACGGCTCACTTCGGCACATTTGGGCGGCACGAAACCCTACGGGTTTCTTTATGGTGCTGCCCAAACGTCGTCGAACCATCGGTTCGCTACAGCCGCGAAACGATACCTGCATAGTATCCGGGGTACCCTATTTCCTTATACAAGGAATTAAAAAAGTACATGACCGTGCCTGATCCGTCCTTCCCGGTTTTTACCGTCTCCAGTATTCAGGAGAAAACAGCACAAACACGGTCCAGAGTTCCAGTCGTCCAGAAATCATCACAAAAGAGAAAACCCACTTGACATGATCCGGGAAGGCCCCGTAATTACGGCTGGGCCCAATCGCACCGAAACCGACCCCGATGTTTCCAGTAACTGAGAGGGCTGCGCTGAATGCGGAGAAAAGATCCGTCCCTGAAGCCGCGGTTATGAGGGTGGTGGCGGCAATCACCAAGAGGTAGAGAAACACAAAGCCCGCAACCCCGTAGACTACATCCTTGCGGCCTACCTTGTGGTTAAGCTGTACACTGAAAATGCCCTGAGGATAGATGAGTTGCCGCAGTTCATTGCCGGCCTGTTTCCAGAGCACCACATGGCGTATCACTTTGATACCTCCAGCAGTGGAACTAGAGCAACCCCCGATGAACATGAGGATGAAAAGAATCCCCTGGGCAAAGGAAGGCCAGGTTTCGTAATCCGTAACGATTGCACCGGTGGTAGAAAGGATCGAAGCCACCTGATATATCCCGTATCGAGCAGCCCTGCCTACGGAACCGTAGACCCCCAAGAGGCTTCCCGTAATCAGCCCGGAAGCAATAATGAAAATGAACAAGTAAGCCCGGCCTTCGGAATTATGCCACAGGTCCCTGAACTTACCTTTGAGGAGCCGCACGTAGAGGTTAAAATTAAGCCCTGCGAGGAACATGAACACCGCGGAAACGAGATCGATGAAAGGGGAATCATAAAAACTAATACCCTTATTTTTCGTGCTCACTCCTCCAGAAGCCATGGTAGTGAAGGCGTGACAGAGCGCATCGAAACCGTTCATACCCCCTATGCGGTAGAGCAGGAATAGGATCACCGTAAGGCCGCAATAAACCAGCCAGAGGAGCTTGGCAGTGGCGGTGATCTTGGGAGTGATCTTCTCCTTCTCCGGCCCTGGGGCCTCGGCCTTGATGAGTTGAAACCCTCCGACCCCCAGGAGGGGCATGAGCGCCACGGTGAGCAGGATGATCCCCATACCTCCAAACCAGTGGGTGGTACTCCGCCAGAAAAGGAGAGATTTAGGAAGACATTCCACCTCGGATAGAGTACTCGCCCCGGTGGTGGCGAACCCGCAGGCGCTTTCAAAAACCGCATCTACGAAACTAAAGCCCCTCCCTGCAAGGTAATAGGGAAGGGCTCCCAAGAGACTTATACAAATCCAGGTGAGGAACACCAGGAGGAAACCATCTTGCGGACCAAAACGGAAGGGTGTTTTTTTGAAAGACCAGAGGGCAGGTATGGCACAACCCAGGGTAATGACCATGGGAATAGCAAAGGCCCGTATCATCAGGAATTCACCAGCGGCCAAGGCCATGCCAAAGGCCGGAAGCAGCATAGGGACTGCAATACCCAAGGTGAGGGCAATGATACGAAGAAGCATCAACCATTTCATATACTGATAGCATATCATACCCTTTATTTAAGGAGGTATAGGGGATCCTGCATACTGGAGCAGTATAAACCGGACTGTACATGGTACTACAAAAAGGCTTGTATCCGGTCTATTATTGGTTCTATGGAGAATATGATTGAACTTGTGGCTTTTTTAGGAAATCCTGGCAGGGAATATGCACAAAACCGGCATAATGCAGGACGGTTGCTTGCAGAAACCCTTCCGTTTTCTGCATCTTTACCGTGGCAGAAAAAATACAAAGGACTGTACGCGAGCATAGAAGGGAGTACGTTGCTGACCTATCAAAACGAGGTATCAATACCGGTCTCCCAGGAGGAACAGCCCATTCCCGGTAAAATACATCTGCTTTTACCTGAAACTTATATGAATCTCTCCGGGGATTCGGTGTATGCTGCGGCTTCTTTTTTTAAGATCCCCGTAAAGCGTATCCTCGTGGTTCATGATGAGTTAGAGTTACCCTTGGGAACCGCAGCATATAAGTTTTCCGGGGGACTGGGGGGCCACAACGGCCTCCGTTCCATGAAGGCCAATTTCGTCACCGGAGATTTCTGGCGATTTCGCCTCGGTATTGGCCGCCCTGCCCATGCGGATGTGGATATAGCCGATTGGGTACTTTCGGATTTTAGCCTAGATGAACAAGCAATTTTCGCACGAGTTCTGGACTCCTGTGCCTATGCACTGATTCAGGCATTGCTGCATGGACCCGCATCCCTCCTGCCGGAATGGAACAAGAAACAACTCCTATGAATCACTTGGTATACAGTAAAGAACCGGTGGATGGGCAGCCCCTCCATTCTTTCCCGAACTTGCTTTACCTTTCTTCGCGCGCCCGCTGCTGGATCCGGGAACTTCCCACTTCGTCGAGCATTTTAGTTTCCTCTCCAAGCTGAAACTGACGGTATTCCTCTTCCTGATGTTCCCGAATCTTATCTATGATCTTACGATCCCGGGATGCGGCAAGATACACTTCCCGATCCTCCTCGACCTTACGTTTTGCCTGAGCAGCATCCTCCAGCAGACGATTTTTGGCGCTCTCCAGCCTTTGTACGTACCGGTCAAAGGCCACAATCTCCGCAGTACCACGACCGGTGCTGCACTGTTCATGCCCAATCCGGATCCGTTCCGCTGCGAGATCCTGGATCCTCTGTTCAATCTGCGTAAGGGCCCCAATCGCTCTACCCAATTCAAGCTTAGTCTCTTGCTCCCGGTATTCCCGAAGGACCAACACCTTCTGAAGTCCAAAGTGAAAACGCTTCATCCTTTACAACCGCCTATCCGGCATTGTTCCTCGCAGGACTTGCTGATAAACCTTCAGTCTCATCAAAAAAGGGATCCCTCTCCGGGTTTGCCCTCAAGAAACCTGCTGCAACGGAATCTTTTTGATAGACCTGCATTTCTTCATCGGGTATGGTACTGCCGGAAATCCCTGCCATCATTTTGAGCGTTTCTGTAACGGTGGATTTTTCATCTACTCCCTGGACGAGAAATTCCTCGATAACTCCATGCTTCATGATCGCCTCATCAATAGCAGGATTTGAACCGGTATGATAGGCCCCCACATTGATGAGGTCCTCGTTTTCCGCATAAATCGCCATGAGCCGCCTGAAGGCCCCTGCCGCTTTATTGGTAAGGGGCCCTGAAACCATTGGCGCAAGACGGGAAACACTGGCAAGCACGTCAATGGCCGGATAATGATAGGCCTGGGCAAGGGACCGGGAAAGGACAATATGTCCGTCCAGGATTCCCCGCACTGTATCGGCGACCGGTTCATCCATATCATCCCCATCTACCAGGACCGTATAAAATCCGGTGATGGTTCCCTTTTCAGCAGTACCGCACCGTTCCAGGAGCTTAGGCATCTGGTCAAACATACTAGGAGTATACCCCCTGGTTGCAGGAGGTTCCCCTATGGCGAGTCCGATTTCCCGTTGAGCCCGGGCAAACCGGGTAACTGAATCAAAGAGGAGCATTACATCCAGCCCCTGATCCCGGAAGTATTCGGCCACTGCCGTCGCTACATAGGCCCCCCGCAGGCGAGCTAGGGGAGGGGAATTGGAGGGACTGACTACTATGACACTCCGGGCAAAACCTTCAGGGCCAAGATCGTTTTCGATAAAGTCATTAACTTCCCGTCCCCGTTCACCGATAAGGGCAACTACGTTTACATCTGCATTGGTATTCCGGGCGATCATCCCCAAGAGGGTAGATTTTCCCACCCCGGATCCGGCAAAAATACCCAGTCGCTGCCCTCGACCTACTGCCAAAACCCCGTCAATGGCTCGCACCCCTGTACAGATCCGCTGGGTTACCCGTCTGCGCTTGAGAGGATCCGGCGCCTGAGCCATGACTGGATAATACTGAGCTGCCTTAATACCCCCTCTGCCGTCGCTCGGCTTACCCTGAGCATCCAAAATCCGGCCTAATAAGGCGTTGGAAACCGGCACTTCCAAGGTTTTGCCTGAAGCAATGACCCGGTTTCCCACTTCAATTCCGTCAGTTTCCTGATATGCCATGAGCTGGACCGTCTTATCCCGGAGTCCTACTACCTCTGCAAGGATCCCCCCCGGTCCCTTAGGGGCTTCAATACGACAGAGCTCTCCGATGACCCCCACCGGGCCTCGACTTTCAATGAGGAGACCCTGGACCTTGGTAATATGGCCCACATATTTGATAGTATCGAGCTGTTCAGTCGCTTCACGGTATTTAGAGATAAGGGTTTCCATGGGCCCTAAACCCTTGCCTTCCCCGGCTGCATCCCGGATTTGAGGATAGGTTTCATGGGGGTCATTTCCAGAATCTTCGTTTCTAATTCCGCAAGCTGACTGGCAATTCGGGCATCAATATCACCAAAATCAGTCTCGATGATGCAACCGCCCTGATCAACGGAAGAATCTTCCTGAACTTGAATATGCTGTCCCCCTTCCAGGGCCTGAATAAAATCCTGGATGTGTTCGGTAGTCAATTGTAGATCCGCGGTATTTACTCTGATGATAACATCCCCCCGGCCCTTCACTTTCCGCAACGCCTCTTTCGCATTGGCGATGACCACCTCTTGGGTCTGTTCGGAAATGATTTTGACCACTTTCCGGGAAATGAGGAGGACCAAATCCACAATCTGCTGTTCTGTCTCAATAAGAATTGCAGATCGCTTGTCCTGAGCCCGCTCAAGGACCGTCTGGATTCTTTGAATAAGCCGATCTACTTCGGCCTTACCTTCCTTAAACCCCGCTTCTTTGCCTAATAGTAGACCCTCTTTTTCCGCTTCTGTCCGGTGGGTTTCAATGGCATTCTGGGAAGCGGTCTCCATATCTTGGGCTCTTCGCCGGCCCTCCGCAAGCATACGTTCCGCTGATACTTTGGCGTCTTTTTGCAGGGCCTGGGCTTGTTCTGTTCCCCGCTGCACTACCTCCGCTGCAGCTTCTTGGGCTCCCTTAATAATCTGCTCTGCTTCTACCTTAGCGGACAAGACCATAGTATCCCGCTCTGCAATCCATTGACTCTTAAAAAGTTCTGCTTCCTGACGAATATCTTCTACGGTAGGACCGTCGTATTGCTCTAGCTCTAAGGGCTCCATCGCAACATCCTCTTGAAACAGCCCGTCTGAAACGGTAGTGGGAGGTTCTATGAATATTTTAGTATCATTAATAATAACCTCATCGGATCTAAAAATCACTCTTGACATGGACCCTACCTCATACATTGGTAAAAATTTATAGTAAGGGCATTTGCAAAATATCCAATTCGGCAAACCTAACCTGCGTCTAGGGATCTACCCTCGGGATCCCTTAACGTACATATATAATAGCTATGCTCCCGGAGAATAGGCCCTTTTTCGAAAAACCTAGATAAACCCCCATTTACCACCTGCCCTTTATGGTACTTCCCCGTTTTTATAGCTTCATGCCTAAAGGACAATCACCCGTACAAAAACCCTCAATTCGATCTTTATGTGGATAGGTATACGAAAATAGAACCAAAGTCCCTCAGACTCCTAGACCACCAATTCGTCTTCCCCTGCTCGGGCAATGACGATCTCCCCGCTCTCTTCCAACCGCCGGATAATTGATACGATTTTCTGCTGAGCTTCTTCCACGTCCTTTAACCGGACCGGGCCCATATAGTCCATATCTTCCTTGAGCATCCCTGCGGCACGCTTACTCATGTTCCGGAAGATCTTATCCTGCACTTCCGCATCCACCGACTTTAATGCTTTAGCCAACTCTCCAGAATCCACTTCCCGCAAAATCTTCTGAATAGATTTGTCGTCGATCATCACGATATCTTCGAACACAAACATCCGCTTCTTGATCTCTTCGGCCAGTTCTGGATCTTCCCCTTCCAAGGCTTCGATGATCTGTTTTTCCGAAGTTCTATCCACCAGGTTAAGGATCTCCACGATACTTTCAACCCCTCCTGCAGCGGTGTAGTCTTCACTGGACAGGGTGGAAAGCTTCTTTTCCAGCACCCGCTCTACCTCCCGCAGGACTTCAGGACTGGTCCTGTCCATGGTGGCGATACGCCGTGCTACATCACTTTGCATTTCATGGGGAAGATTCTGAATTATCACTGAAGCCTTATTCGGTTCCAAATACGCCACAATAAGGGCAATAGTCTGGGGGTGTTCTTGTTGGATAAAATTAAGGAGGTGCGCCGGATCTGTACGGCGTATAAAATCAAAGGGCCGCACTTGCAAGCTCGAGGTAAGGCGGTTAATGATATCCACTGCCTTTTGACTTCCCAAGGCTTTTTCCAAGAGTTCCCGGGCATAATCAATACCACCGGTACTGATAAATTGATTTGCCATCATGAGTTCTTGAAATTCTTGCAAAATAGCGTCTTTCTGTTCAGATTCTACTGTTTCGAGCCGGGCAATCTCAAAGGTAAGGGTTTCAATTTCATCTTCCCGCAAATACTTAAATATTTCAGAGGATACCTCAGCTCCTATAGATACCAGAAAAATAGCAGCCTTCTGCCTACCGGTAATATCTTTCGGCCCCTTTTTCTTACCCGCAGCATCGGAACCCGATGATTTTGCCATTACCTTATTCCTCCAAAAGCCAGGTTCTTAAAAGCTGTGCCACATCTTCAGGGTGGTTCTTAGCTACATCGGCAACACTTTCATGTAATTCCATACGGACTCGGTCTTCATTAGACATAGGGAGTTCTGCCCCTTCCTGCTCGGCTTGCATCAGCGCACTATCCCGCATTTCTTGTTCCCGTTTAGTACGCTCAGCCTCTTCCAAAACCCGTTTTCGCTCGAGTCTGCGGGCTATTATCCGGAACACGATAAATCCAATGAGCAGTACGATAAGTCCTCCCAGGACTATCAAGATGATGGATTGTAACTGTTTTCGCTTAAAAAAAGCGGTATCTTCTTCGGCAAATTGCTTGGTTCGATCAAAACCGATATTTTGTACGGTTACTGAGTCTCCCCGAGCCGCATTATACCCTATGGCATTCTGAATCCACATCTGAGTTGCCCGGAGATCCTCAGTGGATATGGGGGTATATTCCCGTTCAACGGAACCGTCAGGAAGCACCACGGGATTTCGATTTTCGTCATAGTTCATTTGCCAGGTTCCATCAATATTAACTGAAACCGTAACCCGATCTATTTTCGGGCTCCGTTCTTCCTGAATAGAACGCTTATTGATTTCTTCATTATCAACCAAGGTTTCTTGGGTAACCTCCCCATAGAGGTTTGACATATCCCGAAAAGCCGGAGCAGTCTGACCTTCAACCCCTGGGGGGCCCTCTGGAGTGAACCCCGTACCCTTCCAGGTGGTACTGGAAGTGGTTTTAGACCGAGTAACCGAAGGGACGATCTCCGAATCATCATAGGAAGACCCAGGAGTCCGAGGTCTTATGGTAGCCGGAAAGAATTCTTCGGTACTGATAGCCTTTTTAGACAGATCCATCTCGATCTTAATATTAAGGTCTCGAACCCGATCCGAGGTAAAGGTGTCCTGAAGGGATTTAAGGATAACTGCCCGGTACTGAGCTTCTAAGGTTCGAATCATCTTGTTTCCCCGCTCAATAAGACTCAAGCGATCCAATTCAGCCTGGCCGGTAAAGTCATTGAGCACGATCCCATTTTGATCGGTAATAACGATGGTATCATCCTGGAGACCTGCTACCGCAAATTTGAGAAGCTTTTGAATCCCTTCGATCTTTCTACGGTTTTGGGTAATATCACTCCCCAATCGAGGAGTAATGATAACACTCGCCGTTACCGGGTTCTGCTCTGAGGCAAACAAGGTCCGTTCAGGCATCACCAAGGTAACATTGGCATTATCCACATCATCTAAGGCCCGTATATGCTCAGTAACCATTTGAGTAATGGCCCGTTGGAGGTTCACGTTACGCTCAAAATCGGTGATGGTCCATCGTTCCCGGTCAAACAACTCCCAAGGACTGGTCCCCGAAGGGATCAGGTCTTCCCGAACCAAAATAGCCCGCATACGCCGAGCGGTGGGTTCATCAGGAACCATGATAATCCCCGTAGAAGATACCGATGTTTTAACCCCTTCCTCGTTTATTCTCGTGATGATTCGATTCCGGGCGCCTTCATCTAACACAGGGGCGTCAATAACCGGGACCATAGTAGGCGCAGCAGATACGGAAAAGAGCGCAATGATCCCAGCAATAGCTGCTACACAAATCCCTAAAAGTATGAGTTTCTGTAATAATGACCACTTACTCCATAGTTTCTGTATCTGTCCTACAATCTTCTTGATCCACTCGCCCATATCCCCCCCGGCATATTTTTATCTCTGTTTTGTTTTTTACCTTACCTCATGAAACCGCTGCCCTTGCAAAGGCATATAAGTATGCATAACCTCATCTCGTATTGATAAGATCTTTCCAACCCTGGATCAAACGGTTCAACACGGTTCTAGAAATATTTAAAGACATGGAAGCCTTTGCCTGGGCAATGGTGATATCGTGCACATCCACTGAACCAGGTTCCGTAATAGCAGTTTGTATCAGATCACTTGCCCGTTGCTGATCCCCTGAAACCCCATCTAAAGCCCGGAGCATCGCATCCTCAAAACTGCCTGAACCAAGGGCCGATTCCACGCCGATTTTATCCCCCAAGGATGCTAATGCCTCCCCGCGAGCAGTACCCGATGCAGGAACTAGATGCTTCGGATGGGTTACCTGTAGGGGGATCTTATCAATTCCTATCAAGCGAGGTACTCCGATGCTCATCCATTACCTCCCACCTATGTCCAAAGCCCGCTGAAACATGGTCTTGGAACCGTCAATTATGGACGCATTCGCCTCATAGGCACGAGATGCGGCAATCATATCCACCATTTCAGTAACAATATCTACGTTCGGCATCTCCACATATCCTTCCTGAGGACCTGATGTAATGGCATCAGGATGAGTGGGATCATACACCAACCTGTTTTTGGTAGTAAAATCTTTTTGTATCTCTACTACCCGCACCCCCTGCCCTGGACCGTTATCCATCATATCCGGGAGAAAGGGAGAACGCCAGTAGGGGCCCTCGGTTTTAGGCCGCATGATGACCCGGCTTCGCCGATAAGGCCCCCCTTCAGTAGTACGGGTAGTGGAAGCATTGGCAATATTATCGGCAATTACATCAGCAATAAGCCGCTGGGCACTCATACCGGTAGAGGCTATATTTATCGAATTAAAGATTCCCATACGCCATACCTTACTTTAATACCATATTAATTTGGCTGAACTCAAAAGATCCCCCTTGAGCCAAGAGGGTATATAAAAGCTGATTTTCTACGGCTCGCATGATCTCCTGTTCCGGATCCACGTTATTTCCATTGTTTTTAGAGGCGCTTACGTAATCAAGAACCCGTCGCGGCTGCACTTCCTGATAATCCCGTTTCTGCCAATTGCTTATATGCCGAGCATCGGTTTGGGTTAACTCCAAATCAGGCCGCTGCTTTTCGGTGTCTAGAGCCCGTTTCAGTTCACTTTCAAAACTTAGATCCGACCGTTTGAACCCTGGAACCGTCGCGTTAGCTAGATTATTGGCAATCACATCCCGGCGTATAAGACTCGCATCCATAGCACGATGGACTAGGTCTATGGTTCGAGAAAAATTATTTTCCATACCCATTCCTAACCTCCCAGTATATCATCGGCACGTTTTATATAAAAGTTAGCAGTATCATGTAAGGTTCCTTCTTTACTCCACTCCAGGGTTTCCTGAGGTCTATCGGACTCTATGATCTTTATCATGACACGGACTTAGAGGCGTTACAAGATATACCGGCCTAAATCATGATCCATTACCAAATCAGTGAGCTTTTCGTTGACATAGGTCTCGGTAATGGATACCTTCGTCGGGGCAATATCCGGGGCCTCAAAGGAAAGCTCCTCTAAAAGGGCTTCCATGATCGTATGGAGCCGCCGAGCGCCGATGTTTTCCAGCCGGGAATTGACCTCTGCGGCCAGGACTGCAAGGCGCTCTATCGCATCAGGAGTAAAATTAATATCCACCTGTTCGGTCGCTAAGAGATCCGTGTACTGTTTGGTCAGGGCATTCTTAGGTTCAGTCAAGATCCGAAGGAAATCCTCCTTCCCCAAGGAATCCAACTCAACCCGCAAGGGGAAGCGGCCTTGGAGCTCAGGAATTAAATCCGAAGGCTTACTGACATTGAAAGCCCCTGCAGCCACAAAAAGGATGTGATCCGTATTAACCGGTCCCCACTTGGTATTCACCGTGGCCCCTTCCACAATAGGCAGGATATCCCGCTGTACCCCTTCCCGGGATACATCAGGACCGCCTCCTCCCCGTTCACCTTTGACCGCGATCTTGTCAATCTCGTCAATAAAGACGATCCCGGTCTCTTCTACCCGCTGACGGGCTTCATCACTCACCTGGTCCCGATCAATGAGTTTTTCCGATTCCTCTGCTTTGAGGATCTCGCGGGCCCGGCTTACGGTGAGGAGTTTCTTCTTTTTACTGCCTCCGAAAAAGCCTGCGATCCCTGAAAGACTGGACTCCAGATCTTCTAAACCTCCGCCCATCATCTCAAAAGTCGGAAACTGGGGGTTCTGGGTTACGGTAATTTCCACGATTTTATCCTCCAGTTTACCTTCCCGAAGCATAGCCCTGAATTTTTCTCGAGTGGAAGCATCTTTTCCCGCAGCGGTTCCCTCTTGGGCTTGATCGTCCGCAGGAGGATCTTTCGCCTCTTGATCTTCAGCCTCTTCCTGTGCAGTTTCGGTGTCGTCCTGGGTATTCCGAAAAATCGAAGGTATCCCCACCTGGATGGCCGCTCCCATGAGGGAAGGCCCTGTTCCGCCATTCGTATCAGGAATAGAAAAAGTTCCCATAGGTCTGACCACGGGCCGCGGCTGGGACTTAGGCTCTTTTCGCTTTTTACCGGTTCCTGGTAAGAGAAGGTCTAACAACGCCTCTTCAGCCCGTTTTTCCGCTTCCACCGTAACTGACTCTTGCATCTCCTGTTTCACCATCTGGATCCCCGCGGCCATGAGATCCCGGATCATGGATTCTACGTCCCGGCCCACATAACCCACCTCAGTGTACTTGGTGGCTTCCACTTTAATAAAAGGAGAACCTGCTAATTTAGCAAGCCGCCGGGCAATCTCGGTCTTACCTACCCCTGTGGGACCAATCATAAGTATGTTCTTAGGGGCAATATCTTCCCGTATATCGCTTTCCAGCTTGAGCCTGCGGATCCGGTTCCGTAATGCCACGGCCACTGCCCGCTTGGCCTTTTTCTGCCCTACGATGTACTTATCCAATTCAGCAACAATCTCTCGAGGGGTAAGCCGATCCAGGTTTTTTTCATTACTTTTCTTGACAAACAGCTCATTTTTCTTGTCGGTATGTTGACTACTCATATATTTCTCCTCATTACGCTAACTCCTCTAGGGTAATATGTCCATTAGTATAGATACAAATAGTTCCTGCAATGGCAAGACTCTTTTCAGCAATCTCTGCAGCGGAAAAGGAACTACCTTCTAAGTATGCCAAAGCCGCGGCATAGGCGTAGTTGCCTCCAGACCCTATGGCGAGAGCATCTTCCGCAGGCTCAATCACATCCCCGGTACCTGATATAAGCAAGGTCTTGTAAATATCCGCCACTAAAAGCAAGGCTTCAAGTCGCCTGAGGGACCTATCGGTACGCCAGTCTTTGGCCAGTTCTACTGCTGCCCGGGCAAGGTCTCCGGAATACTCCTTGAGTTTAGTCTCAAAACGGTCAAAAAGGGTGAAGGCATCTGCCGTGGCCCCTGCAAATCCACAGAGCACCTTGCCATCCATGAGCCGTCGCACCTTGCGGGCATTGTTTTTCATCACCGTCTCACCCATGGTTATCTGTCCATCTCCAGCCATAGCCACCTTGCCATCCTTGCGTACCACCAGTACGGTGGTGCTTCGAATCTTGTTAGGGTCTTTCATTATCGTTCTTTTCCTTCATATTATCTTGTATTCCTGTAGTACCGCCAACAGGGGTTCTTGGGTATTGCTCGTTTCCCCTGATTTCTTAATACCATGGGGATGCGCCTTAGTATAGACTGCTTTTAAGCGCTCCATGTTCACATGGGTATACCGCTGGGTAGTGGCGATACTCTCATGGCCTAAGAGGGCTTGCACCACCCGGACATCACAACCGGCATTTACCAGATGAGCTGCAAAGCTATGCCGCAAGGCATGGGGATGCAGGTGCTTCTGTAATCCTGACCGCTGAGCATACTGGCTTATGATCCACCGCACCCCGCTCACCGATAGGCCTTCCCCTTTTTGGTTGATGAAGAGCCGGTCCCTTGATTTTTCCTGCCTCAGCCTTTCCTGCCGTGTAGGCAGGTATGTTTCCAGGGCTTTCACCGCTTCACCGGAAAAAAACACATGCCGTTCTTTATCCCCTTTGCCAATGACCCGAGCGCCACTCAAGTCCCCCTCTAAACGCCCCATTGAAAGGGACACCAATTCTGAGATCCGCAAGCCCCCGGAATACATGGTTAAAAGCAGCGCTCTATCCCGTAAGGGCCACAGGATATGAGCATGATCAGGAAGGGCTGCAAAAGCAGCCATCTCCTCTACCCAGAGAAAGACCGGTAAGGTCTTCGGGGTTTTCAAAGACAGTACCGAACCAGTAGGATTATCTTTCCGATACCCAAACCGAACCAGCCACCGGTAAAAACCCCGGAGCGAAGCAAGGGCTCGATTCACCGTCACCGCAGCCTTATCTTCAGCGCTTATATCCACCATGAAACGCTGTACCTCCTGGAGCGTCGCAGCTTCGGCAGCGATTCCTTGTTTTTTGCAATACCCAGCAAAATGGGCTATATCCAACCGGTATGCCTCTAGGGTCCGCACCGCCATACCCCGTACCGAAGCAAGGTAAGCCAGATAACGCTCCATTACCAGAGGGAGCAGCGGTCTCTCCCGCTTATTCGGCATGATCCTGCCCCTCTATTGCTGTGGCATCTTCACGAACCAGTTCATCCGGGAGATCGTCGCTTGAATGGAGATAATCACAGGCCGGATTAATACAGGCCTTATGGGAGCCGTTTTTCTTGTCGTATTTTTCTACCATGAATTGTCCACATTTGGGACAGTTCTGGTTGATCGGCTTAAAGTGGCTGATAAAGTCACATGCAGGATAGTTGGTACATCCATAGAATTCCTTACCTCGCTTCTTGGTCTTACGGGCCACGATATCACCACCGCAACG
The DNA here is from genome assembly GCA_031284195.1 of Treponema sp. Lineage (GTDB taxonomy): Bacteria > Spirochaetota > Spirochaetia > Treponematales > Breznakiellaceae > JAIRLU01. The sequence continues at coordinate 16,482 of JAITAI010000211.1, read as the reverse complement.
GGGACACTTTGCCAAGGGTACGGATTTGGTATGCCGGCATTCTGGAAACCCCGTACAGGCAAGAAAGAACCCGAAACGGCCCAGCTTTTTCACCAGAGGCCTCCCGCAGGCATCACAAACCTGATCGGTTACTTCGTCCAAGGTGCCCTTGAAGGATTCCAGGGTTTTCCCCACCTCTTCAACTCTATCCTTGAAAGGATCATAGAATTCCCGAATCATGTCAGCCCAGCGGAGCTGCTGTTCTTCCACTGCATCCAGTTTGTTTTCCATAAAGGCGGTGAAAGCAGTATTCACCACCTCCGGAAAATATTCCACCAGCATATCGCAGATGAGCTTCCCCAAGATCGTAGGGACCAGTTGCTTATTGGACCGGGTTACATAGTACCGATCCAACAATACCGAGATGGTAGGCGCATAGGTGGAGGGCCGTCCGATCCCCTTTTCTTCCAGGGTTTTCACTATCGAAGCGTCGGTATACCGGGTCGGTCCCTGAGTAAAGTGCTGTTCAGGATAGAAAGCATCCATGATCACCGGATCTCCAATTTTGAGAAGAGGATACCCATACCCCCGCTCTTCCCTTGAAGGAAGGAGCTTCATCACCGTATAAAATCCTTTCTCTATGATTTTAGTTCCGGAGATCCTAAATATCCCTGCTCCTACCTGAATGTCGGTACTGACAGTCCTGGTTTTAGCTGCCTTCATCTGGCTTGACACGAAACGTTCCCAAATAAGGGTATAGAGCCGGAGTTGATCCCGGGAGAGATGATCCTTTACCTCATCCGCAGTATATCGCACATAAGTGGGCCTGATGGCTTCATGGGCATCCTGGGCCTTTTTTCCCAAGGTGTATTCCACTGCCTTTTCTGGAAGCTCCTGGGGGTACTGCTCTTGGATCCACCCGCGGACCTCTTCTAAGGCGATCTGGGATATGCGCACCGAATCGGTACGCATATAGGTGATAAGCCCCACCCGGGAAGCGCCGGTATTCACCCCTTCATAGAGCTGTTGGGCCACTTGCATGGTCTTTTTGCTGGTAAAACCCAAACGGTTCGCAGCGGCCTGCTGCAACTGGGAAGTCGTAAAGGGAGGCTTGGGCCGTACGGTTTTATCGATTTCCCGAATATCCGAAACCTTGCATTCTAGTCCGACGATCTGATCGATGATCTCCATGACTGCGGCTTCGATTTTTAATTCGGGTTTATTCCCGTGCCACATCACCAGTTGCGCGGTAAATTTTGACTTTCCGACCATAAAATCCGCTTCCAAGGTCCAGTATTCTTCGGGGATAAAAGACTCAAGCTCCTTTTCCCGTTCACAAATGAGCCGTAACGCCACTGACTGGACCCGTCCTGCAGAGAGTCCGTTTTTCACCTTCTTCCAGAGCAGAGGGGAAAGGTTATACCCCACCAGTCGGTCCAGTACGCGCCGGGCTTTCTGGGCATTTACCTTGGCCTCGTCAATCGAGCCGGGATGGGCCACCGCATCCTTAATCGCCACTGGGGTAATCTCATTAAAAGCTATCCGCTGAATAAGAACCTTATCGGCCTTTGCAGTGATAGCGTTACGCAGATGCCATGCAATGGCCTCCCCTTCACGGTCATTATCACTGGCCAGGAGCACTATGTCTGACTTCTTGGCATCCCCCTGAAGTTCCTTGAGAATTTTTGCCCTTCCCCGGACCGTGATGTATTCAGGCTCAAAATCATGAGCCACATCAATGGCTAATCGGGACTTGGGGAGGTCGATGAGGTGTCCCATAGAGGCTTTCACCGTATAGGAGGCGCCCAAATACTTTTCAATGGTCTTTGCTTTGGCCGGAGACTCCACAATCACGAGAATTTTTTTCTTCTTGTTCTTTTTTTCCCTTTGCTCTTTTTTCTTACGTTTTTTGACCGGTTTATCCTCTAAGATTGTATGGTTTGTATCGCTTTCCATGCTATCCGCAGTGTTGTCCTTGGATACCAGCGATTGCTTATGTTTTTGCTTCGGAAGAGAAAGGGGTTTGTCGGTTTCTACAGTCATCGTACGCTCACCGATCCTCGTACCCAAGATGTAAGGTATGGGCCAGCGAAGCCGCCCATGCGGAAACGCTGAATTCCCCTTCTGATGGGGGTTCTCCCGGTGTTTTCTTGGGGGTAATACCCCATTCCTTGAGGATTGCCGCAGCAGAGGAGATCACCTGCGCCCCTTCTGCAGCGAGCTTTCGGGTTCCTGCTCCCTGGGGAGAAACGAGTCCTGCGGAAGCCACCCAGAGGTCTCGGCCCTGTTCCAGAGCAAACCGGGCGGTAATGAGCGCCCCCGAAGATTCTGGAGCTTCCACAATCACGGTTCCCCGGGCAAGGGCGGAGATGATCCGGTTGCGAGCAGGGAAATGCCATTTCCGAGGAGTAGTTCCCGGAGGATATTCACTCAGCAACACCCCTCCCTGTTCAACGATACGCCGGGCGAGGAGCCGATTCCCTGCAGGGTACACCTCATCCAGGCCGGAACCCAACACTGCAATAGTAGGCGCACCACCGTCGCTATTCCCCCGATGGGCCATCCCATCAATACCCAAGGCCAGTCCTGCAATCACCGGAATCCCCGCATGAGCGAGAGCCTTGGCCATATCGTATGCCTGGGTCAGGGCCGCAGCAGAAGGACGCCTGGTTCCTACAATGCCTACTATGGGTAACTCAGGATTGGGGAGTTGTCCCCGATAAAACAGGATCGCCGGAGGGTCATAGATCTCCCGAAGCAATGGCGGATACTGGGGACTCACATAAGAAACATAGCCAATACCCCGCATCCGGGCTGCTGCTGCATCTTGCTCCGCCTGAGCGTACACAGCATCCATATCCCATTGCTGATCCAAAGAACGGCCCACCAATGCTTCCATAGCCCCTTTTGAAAGTCCCAATAAGTCAGCTTCCTGGTTACAGTGGATACATACCCGTACCCGTTCAGCAGGAGTAAGCCGGGGAATTCGTCCTATAATTAAATCCACTAAGCCTCGATCAGCCATAGAGTAACCCTGATATCACCGCTTTATTCTGTTCTGCATCAGCGCGCTTCTTGGGATCCTTGGTAATCTTGAGGATTCGGTCATAGAGGTCTACTGCACCATCATACCGGCTGGTCATATAATAAGCCCGTGCCAGGATAAACATACCATCCACCTCATTTTTCGCCAATTCCAAGTACCGTTCCAAATGGGGAATGGCCTCTTCAGGACGGTTAAGCTCAAAGACATACAATATCCCCAAACCATACCGGGGCCGGGCATACTGATCGTCCAACTCAATAGCCCTCAGAAAGGCTCCCTCTGCGAGCTCAAAATAACGTATCCGCCGATTATCACCCCCTCCGATCTCCGGACTACCATAGGAGGCTTTCGCCATAATCCCTGCAGAAACCCCCCGTAGGTAATGGGGGGCCGGATCCGCAGGGGTATAGTAAATAGCCCGTTCCAGCGCATCCAAAGCTTCACCATGCAGGCCCCGGTCCTGTAACCTAGTAGCCAAAATTTTCCAATACACCCCAGTCTGGGCAGCATCTTTTACATGTTGTTCAATCTTTGCTTCATAGAGGGCTATGGCCTCCCGCAGGCCTTCGATAGTCGTCGGCGGTCCTCCTCCTGGAGGCCCTAGTTCGGCAATCCGGATCGCCAGGGTATCTCGAAACCGATACTTCCGGTATATATGGATACCAAGCACCAGAGACCCTATTACCAGAATCACGACCATGCCGATCATCGCATCTTTTTTAATTTTCATAGAATACCTCATCCCCTACTTTCAGGATCACTTCGATACCTGCCATCTACCCATAGCTTCGGCATATAGTGCCGATGCTGCTCCTTAAGCAGAGAACTATCCACATGGGTATAGATTTGGGTGGTGGTTAAATCCGCATGGCCTAAAAGTTCCTGTACCGACCGCAGATCCGCTCCCCCAGCCAATAAGTCGGTGGCAAAGGTATGCCGTAAGGTATGGAGCTTGGAACTCACTCCCACAGGGGCCGTAGTTTGGGCATACGTCTTCCACATTCCTTTCCGAGAAAGCCGCCTACCGATCCTACTGATAAACAGAGCGGAACTCTGCTTGGAACCAGCAAGCTGTGGCCGGGCTTCCATTAAGTAGCGTTTTAACCAGGACGCAGCTTCCTCCCCAAAGATAGCGAATCGTTCCTTGTTTCCTTTTCCCCGGACGATAATGAGCTCTTCAGAAAACATAATATCCCGTAGATTCAGGGAAACCGCCTCTGAAACCCGTAGACCTGCGGAATAGATAAGCTCATAGAGCGCCCGATTCCGCAATCCCCAGGGAGTACTGGTATCAATCAGTCCCAGCACCTGCTCCACTGATTCCCGAGTAAGCACCGGGGGCAGCCGGATTCCCCGCCGGGGAGATTCCAGGATACCCGCCGGGTTATCGGTCCTGATATGCTCATCTATGATAAAGCGAAAAAAAGAACGGAGCGCAGCTATGATTTTAGCGGTGGTTCGGGAACTGATACGGTCCCGGGTACGACGTCGCTCCAGGTAACGAACCAGGGACAGGGTATCGGCAGTTTCAAGGCATACCTGAGTTTCGGCAAGCCAGTCCAAAAAGAGACGGATCTCTCCTGTATAGGTTGCAACCGTGAGGGGCGCCCGGTGTTCTCCGTGGATAAGCCGGGAATAATACTGTTCCAGGAGATCCTGTGGATGTACCACCCCTATGCTTCCTTACCGGCCCCTGATATGGAAGCATCTTTATGAAGGCTGTACTTCCGATCCCGGATTACCGTGGGAACCTCCAGATCATCCTCCTGATAACTACTATTCCGCGGGGAAATAAATTCCGTTCGTTTGGTCCGTTCCCGGATCTTTTCCCATTCATTAATATCAATGAAATCACTCTCGGCTTGCTTAACCGGTTCCCGGACCGGTCCCTTTTGGGGGGGCTTTACGGTTTCAGCTTGAAAGCCCGTGGCAATAACCGTTACCCGTAACTTATCCTCCAGCACGGTGTCAAGGGTTGACCCCACAATAATCACCGCTTCCGAATCAGCCTTGGCCGTAATAAGATTGACCACTTCCTGAAATTCAACGAGAGAAAAATCCTCACCTCCGGAAACATTCACCAATATCCGGGTGGCCCCTTCAATAGCGGTATCTTCCAAGAGGGGATTATCCACTGCTGAAGTGGCTGCTTCTGAGGCTCGGTTATCCCCGCTACCATAGCCTATGCCCATGAGGGCATCTCCCTGACCTTGAATAATCGCTTCTACATCGGCAAAGTCAATGTTAATAAGCCCGGTTTGATTTACCAGATCAGAGATGCCTTGTACTCCTTGCCGGAGCACATCATCCGCCTTGAGAAAAGCCTCGGTGATGGGGGTTCGCCGTTCCACGATATTAAGCAGATGCTGATTAGGGATGATGATAAGGGTGTCCACTACCTCCCGGAGTTTGGCAATCCCCGTTTCAGCCAGACGCATTCTGAAACGACCCTCAAAGTCAAAGGGTTTGGTCACGACTCCCACGGTCAGGGCTCCGCACTCCTTGGCGATCCGGGCGATAACCGGTGCGGATCCGGTCCCGGTACCGCCGCCCATGCCTGCGGTTACGAAGACCATATTGGACCCTCTGAGGGCTTCGGCGATCATCTCTTGATCGTCATTGGCCGCCTTCTCACCGATCTCCGGTTTTCCCCCAGCCCCTCGGCCTCCGGTAAATTTAGCGCCGATCTGCAATTTCTTATTGGCCTTGCATTTATTCAGATCCTGCACATCCGTATTAACGGCGATGAATTCCACCCCCTGTAAACCACAGCTAATCATACGGTTTACCGCGTTAGAACCGCCACCGCCGGTACCGATGACCTTGATGACCGCCGGACTTGGGTTTATCAATTTTTCATCGTGCACTTCAATATTCATGAAATTCATACATCCCTCCCAAATTATCCCTTTGATTTGTTGTTTATAAATATGGTACGAGGTCTAGAGACCGAATGGCTCTAGTACAACCCGTTACCCTAAAAAAACTCATTTTTGAACCACTCGATGATTCTACGCACCTTAGTCGGTCGTCCTTTGTCTCGACTATGGAGTTCTCCTCCCCGCTCAGGAGTGTTCCTGCGCTCCCGATCATCCCCTTCCAACACCAGTCCCACTGCAGTAGCATAGATAGGACTGCGGTATTCTTCCACCAAGCCTCCCACTGGAAGGGGGCTTCCTATTCTTACCGGCAGTTTAAAGATATGAGAAGCCAATTCCGCGGCTCCTAAGAGTTGCGCTCCCCCGCCGGTCAAGACAATACCCCCTCCCAAGGGTCTGGAAAGGGAAAGTTTATCCAGCTTTTCCTTTACCATCTTGAAAATCTCCTCCATCCTGGGCCGGATGATCGCCAATACCTGGGATTTTGGTATCGGCATCGGGGGTCTCCCACCCACACCCGGTACAATTACCTCTTCGTCCTCTTCAAACAAGCCTTCCCAACAGCATCCCGTATCAATTTTAATCCGCTCTGCAGTTTCAAAAGAGATATTCTTCACCTTAGATATATCACTGGTGATCATACTGCCCCCAGCAGGAATAGTAACATTTGAATAGGGGGCCCCATCGGCATACACCAATACATCCGTGGTTCCTCCTCCAAGGTCAAGAAGGGCCACACCGATCTCTTTTTCTTCTAGGGTCAGTACAGATCTACTTGACGCCAAGGACTGGAGGATGAGATCATTTACAATGAACCCTGCCCGGTTTACACATTTTATCAAATTCTGGGCACTGGTAACTGAGCAGGTAATGATATGTACCTCTGCTTCGAGACGCACCCCAATCATGTCCAGGGGATCCCGAATACCCCGCTGATCGTCTACGATATAACTTTGGGGAATCACCTCCAGTACCTGCCGATCCATGGGAATAACCACTGCTCGGGCCGCCTCCAGTACCCGATTGATATCCTCTTGCCCAATCTCCCGGGTCTCCCGGCTTTTTCCGGTAACCGCCACCACCCCTCGAGAATTGATCCCGTCGATATGGTTTCCCCCTATTCCGGTCCAGCATACCTCAACTTCCCGGCCGCTCATCATTTCTGCTGCTTCAATAGCCGCAGCAACCGACCGGAGGGTAGCCTCAATATTGACCACAACCCCTTTTCGCAGTCCTGTAGACGGACACACCCCTACACCGGTAATTTCGAGAATTCCATGGTCATTACGTTCGCCAATCACGGCGCAGACCTTAGTCGTCCCTATATCGAGGCCGACCACTAATCCGTCATTAGCCAGAAGATGCCCCCTTTATCGTATAGGATGCCGTACCCGTTCTAAAATCGATCTCTTCAATCTTGGTGCCTTTTGCAACACACACATCTATTACCAACAATACATAGCGAAGCATGCTTTCATTTACTTCCGATCCCAGTCGAATCCTCACAGGATTGTGAACAGGATAGAGGATAACATCATAACTGTCAAAGGCCTTCCGGGTTACAGTGATCTCCGAAATAGCCGCCAACAGTTCTGGAGCAGCCTCCTGTATGCGGGCAAGATCGGACAACAAAGTCCTGGACATGAAGGGAAGCTGCATCCCTAAGAAGGGCTGTTCCGTGAGCAGCCCCGTTATAATCGGTATGGATAGGGAAGCAGCGGTTTCGTGGACTTCATAACCGATTTTAAAGACCACCCCCCGATAGTCAAAAAAGACGGGACATACCTTGCCGTTTAGCATCACAAAGGACAAGGCCACTGCCTTACGGCCTTCCAAGACTATCCGTACCGAATTGGGGAAACCCTTAATCACCTTGGCAGAGGCGACTGCCGATAGGGCCTTCAAATGGGCTTCCACTTTCCGGGAATTTACCGATACATAGGAGGATCTTCGGGTGATTCCCGCTTGTTTAAGAACCATAGCCATATCCAATTCCGGCATTCCCGTTACTTCTACTCGGGACAAGGGCAGACAAGGATTAACTACCAAGAGTAAGATCAATTCCCCTCCGATAAGAACCACAATAACGATGATGATCCATTTCAGAGCCTTTTCTATGAGAGAGGGACCTGCCGATTCATCTGCTGCTGTTTCTATATCATCGGATAAGAATTCAGGGGATAATATATCTTCGGTAAAAATATTATTATCGGACATGGAATACCTCAGGATCAACGGCATACCAGCCTTCTGGCCTCGCGGTGTATTTGGTCGAAGGGCCAAACGTCCCTGGTACTTCCCGGGACCGGGAAATATTGACGATGATCCCTGCCCCAATCAAGGTAGTTACCAGGGATGAACCTCCGGCAGAAAAAAACGGCAATGGAATCCCGGTGGCGGGGATTGAACCAGAAACCACTGCAATATTTAAAAGCACCTGGAACACGATCATGGTAACCAGTCCAAAGGCCAAAAGCCGCCGATAGACTCCTTCGGCCCGCATAGCCGCCCGGTACCCCCGAGCGGCAAAGACCCCAAAGAGCAGAACAAAGAACAAGATCCCTAAAAAACCCATCTCCTCAGCAAAAGAGGAAAAAATAAAATCCGATTGAACTTCAGGGACCCCGGCAAATTTCCGTATCCCATGACCTATCCCTTTACCCCAAAATCCACCGGATGCAATGGTGGTAATAGAAGCTCGAACCTGATACCCTGCCCCATGAGGCTCCCAGGTTGGGTTAAGATAACTGATAATCCGCCTAAACCGGTGTTCCTTAGTTAATATCAACAGCAGGGCAAAGGGCAGGAACATGAATAAACCGCTGAGGAAGTAACGATACTTCACTCCTGCAATATAAAAAATCAACACCGCATTCATCGCAATGAATGCCGCAGTAGAAAAGTTGTTTTGCAAAGAAATTAATATAATAAACAAGACGGTAATACAAAACGGCGGCAAGATACCCTTAGCTAAAGAATGAATCTGCTCTTGCTTCTTATCAAAAATATGGGCCAAATACAGAGGCAAGACCAGCTTGACTAGTTCTGAAGGCTGAAAGGTCTCGGAACCGATACGGAACCATCGGGAAGCGCCATTTTTCGTTACCCCCACCACCGGCAATAGGGGAAGGATACAGAGGGCAATCGTTCCAAGGACTGCAATCACCGGCAATCCATAGTCCCGGACCCTATCCAGATTAATCCGGGAAGTCACCAAGAACAGCACTATCCCTGCTCCCAAAAAGAAAAACTGCCGGGATATTAAGTACAAGCCGTTTTCAAAGAAACGTTCTGCGTATACGTAAGAGGAAGAATAGAGGGTTACCATCCCCAAGCCGGTAAGGAGGAAGATACTGGCAACCAAAATATGATCGGTATGGACCTGGCGTCCTGTTTTTTCAACCGTAAACTGATACATACGTTCCCTTCATTATTCCCTGGTGATGCCACGGAACTTGCTTTTTCTTCATTGAATCTTCAACGTTGATACCGCAATGATGGCAAACAACCCTCCCAAGATCCAAAAACGGATAACCACCTTGGTTTCCGCCCACCCGGATAATTCAAAATGATGGTGCAGCGGAGCCATCTTAAAGACCCGCTTCTTCCGCACTTTATAAGAAATTACCTGGATGATTACCGAGGCAATTTCCAAAACAAAGACCCCGCCAATAATAAGAATGAGGATTTCCTTTTTAATAATCAAGGAGACTATCGCCGTCACCCCTCCCAAGGGGAGGCTCCCCACATCTCCCATGAATACTTCCGCGGGATGGGCATTGAACCAGAGAAACCCGATACAGGCCCCCACTGCAGCAAGACAAAAAACCGTCAATTCCCCGCCCCCGGTAATATAGGGGATCCCCAGGTAGGAGGAATAATCCGCCCGCCCTGAAAGATAGGTAAGGATTCCTAAGGTAATAAATACCAGAATAAGGAGTCCCGCTGCAAGCCCATCAAGACCATCGGAAAAATTCACCGCATTGGATTCCCCTACGATAAGGAGGATCCCAAAAGGTATCCACAAGACCCCCATATCCACTACAGGATTCTTGAAAAACGGAATATACAGGACGGTGATCCCTTCTTCCCCTGAAAAATACAGGAAAAGTACCACCCCAATGGCCACCGCAAACTGACCTACCAGTTTTGCCCAGGCCGGTAAGCCTGCGGAATTATGCCGCCGGACCTTGAGAAAATCATCCATGAAACCGATGAATCCTAATGCCACCAATGCTCCGCCGGTAAGCCACACCTTAACATTTTTAAAATCCTGCCACAAGAGCATAGAACAAATTATGGAAAAAATAATCAGGATCCCTCCCATGGTGGGAGTACCGTTTTTTTTCAAATGACTCTCAGGACCATCTTCCCGAACTGCTTGGCCTATCTTGAGTTTTCGGAGGGCTTCGATTATCCGGGGACCCAAGATAAAACAGATGAGCAGGGTAGTTAAGGCCGCATAGGCGCCTCGGAATGAGAGGTACTGGAACACATTAAAGGGGGTGAAATATTTAACTAGGGGATACATGAATTCCAGAAACACCTAAACTCCTCCCGCTACCCTTTCATCGGCTTTTACCGCCTGAGCGCCCATCACCACCTCGGTGAGCCCTTCCAATCCACAGGCCCGGGAACCTTTTAACAGGACCAGATCGCCAGGCTGGATCTGATCCGCCAACATTTGGGATAAGGCGGATAGACTATCGGTATAATAGAAACCCACCTTGTTCGCTTCTCCTTGACCAGCCCCCCTAAGGGCCTGTTCCAAGGCCGCTACTGCCCCTCGAGTCTCGGAACCCAAAAAACAGATCCAATCCGCCTTGGAGGCTGCTAAGACCCGGCCAATTGTAGCATGAGCCTCCAGGGAAGCGCTTCCCAGTTCCAGCATAGAACCAATTACATAAATCCGCCGTCCTTGCCAGTCAAGACTATCACAGAACCCAATGGCTTCCTGCATGGATTCAGGGTTGGCATTATAACAATCCCGAATCACGGTAACAGGGCCCCGGAGAATCTCGCTCCGGCCAAAGAGAGGCTGTACCGATTCTAGTCCTCTCTGTATTGCCTTGGAACTGACCTTGGCTTCCCGGGCTATGGTAAGGGCTGCTAAGAGGTTCCGTATATTATGTTTTCCTGAAAGGTGGCAGTGAACCGGCATATCTTCCCACCTGAGGTCAATCCCCTCAAGACCTCGATCATGGAGATCCGTTAATTCGCTGAATAACTGAGGGCCATAGAAACAAACCGTTCCCTTGATACCTTCTGCAAGAAAATCCCTATAGGGATCATCCTCCGGGATTAAAGCCCTTTCATTGCCAGAAAACGCGGAAAAGATCCCCTTTTTTTCTTGAGCAATAGCCTGCTTACTACCGAGTAAGCCGATATGAGCGGATCCAATATTGGTAATGAGGGCGATATGGGGTTTAAGTACCTGAGCCAATTCCCCGATCTCCCCTGCCCGGTTCATACCCATTTCAAATATCCCCACCTGATGATGGGAACGAACCTTAAAAACCGACAGGGGAAGCCCGGTCTCTGAATTCAAGTTGCCTTGGTTCATCACCACCGATTGTTCCCGGCCTATTATTGCCCCGGCAATCTCTTTGGTGGTGGTCTTTCCCGAGGAACCAGTAATGCCAATTCTGAGCAAGTTCGGGAACTGGGCCAGGTAGCAAGCCGCGGCTTGCTGGAGGCCTCGCAGGGTATCTTCTACCACCAAGAGCAAGCCCTGGGCTTTCTGGGTTTGATGCACCAGATCTAAGGCAGGATCTTCAAAGCGCGATCGGGCCACCATAGCTGCCATTGCCCCTGCTGCAAACGCAGCCCCTACATACCGGTGCCCGTCCTGGACCGTACCTATCAGAGCTACAAAAAGGGCCCCTGGTACCACCTGCCGAGAATCAATACATACCGATGAACAAACTGCATGGATCGGATCTGAGGTTTCTTGAAAAGAGATGCGTTGTGCCCCTAGGGCTTTGGATAAATCAGCCCAATACATCACTATCCCCGGGTCTTTTGAGGTTCCTGTTTCCTTTTGAGGGTTATCCATCAAGACTTTTACTCCCTTCAATCCGAATCTGCAATACATTTTCAGGATGTATTTTTGATAAACCTAATTCATTTTTAGCAATTCTTTCTATTCTCCCTGGCGATGAAAGTACGGCAATTCCTGCAATGAGACTCTTATTGTTTTCTATCCATTCTACTTGATCCACTTCCAGTTGTCCTACTTGCCGTTCTAAGGCAGCATATCGGGAAGATTGCCATGCAGTAATACCTAACAGGAGCGGGATGGTAAGAGCAATAAAATATAAAAGTACAAGCTGCCCTTTCACCGCATCTCCTCACCATGAAGGCATCCATCTTCACCTACTACTTTTTCCGCTATCCGAAGCCTGGCGCTTCGAGAAGACGGATTATTGCGTATTTCAAGCGCTCCAGGGGTAATACCCTTTCGATACAGCACATTAACACTCTTACCCCTCCTTTTATATTCATATATCGGTTGTTCTTGAGGACTAGTATAATCCTTGCCCTTCTCCCGAAAGAAATGCTTCACGATCCGATCTTCCAAGGAGTGAAAGGTGATGACCCCCACCCGTCCTCCAGGTTTAAGTACCTCTAAAGCCCTTTCAAGGAGCTCCGGCAGATGGGTAAGCTCTCCATTGACCGCGATGCGCAAAGCCTGAAAGGTCCTGGTGGCAGGATGGATACTTCCCCGGTACCGCAACGGCAGTGCCCGAGCTACAATATCCGCCAGAGTCCCAGACCGGCTTATCCTTCCCCTGGACTTAGCCTCCGTAATACTGCGGGCGATCCGCCTTGCATACCGTTCTTCTCCATAGGTATACAGCAAATCCGCTAATTCTTTTTCGGAGAGACCGGCTATGAGTTCTGCTGCAGCCAGGCCCTTGGTCCTATCGATTCGCATATCCAGGACCTCGTCCCGCAGGAAGCTAAACCCCCGCTCTCCTTTTTCGTAATGATACCGGCTTACCCCTAAATCAATGAGTATGGTATCCGGCTTTTCACAGAAGGAATCGGCAAAGAAATCATGAGACCATCCGGTATACCAATGGACCCGCTCTCCAAATACCCTAAGCCGTTTCTTGGCTATCTCCTGAATTTCCCGATCTGCATCAATACCAATAAGCCGTAAATCTGGAAACCGGGATAAAAACGCATAACTATGCCCTCCCTCCCCCACGGTCGCATCAATCATCAGCTCCCCTGGCTGCCGGGGAGCAAGCAATTGCAAGGTCTCTTCCAGCAAAACCGGAGTATGAACGATCTCCATATACTCCATTCCTGTTTAAACTCGGTCATTTATGTATGACATTATACCAGGTAAACCCTTGAACACCCCAGAAAATCAATAGTACAAGTAATGGAGTATAGATACATATCTATAAAATAGCATGCTCGATGGATAGTTTCAATTCCTTTGACCGGCATCCGTATGTTTTCTATAGGTCCTCCTTGCAGACGGACTGGTAGGCTTACCGTTTTTTACACCTACAGTATTTTTACCTATTTTTCTATGTATTACGTGAGGTTTCATGGTAACGCATGAAGCACTTTTAGGTTTATAGTGGCTCGCCCTTCCACACTACCCACATGTTTCATGCGTCATGACTATCGAACTCAAATAATTGAAGCTTTTTCAAAACCCAGACTAGCTTTTCCGGTACAACTCAGGTTGGGCTTTCAAAATGCGGCTTTTTGAAAAAGCCTCAATTATTACCTACGTATTATTATTCTCAATCTATATATTCATTCAGCCCAAGGACCCCGTCAAGGCCTTCATTAAAAAAATGGATTTTATCGGCATTCCAAAAGGGTTTTCTTGCATTCCTATGTGGACTTGGGTATGCTTTTTCCTATGCTTCCCTATGAAAATGAGTGGATACCCCCTACGGGATACGATAATCGTATCGGGATAGTACGAGAAAGCAGCCTCCACCGGGATCTCAAAATCCACTACACCGGGAAAGGAGGTATAATCGAGGTTAGCACCGGGTATAAGGGAAAGTACGTTTCTGATGGGATAACCAAAACCGGGGAAATCATCGAGGTACAAATCGGCAGCTTCGGGCCCCTCAAAGATAAGATTAAGCATATCGCACCCCTGAGCTCGATCCGGATCATTCACCCCATTATCACACAAAAATACATCGAAGTCTATGATGCAGAAAATACGCGGTGCTATTGCCGGAAAAGCCCACGGAAAGGTACTATCTGGGACCTCTTCAAGGCCCTGGTTTACGCTCCGGAAATACCCCTCATGCCTAGATTAACCATAGAACTTGCCATGGTAGCGGTAAAACAACAACGGCGACAAGACAGGCAGGGCTCTTGGCGCCGTAAAGGGATCAGCATCATGGATACCGAACTCACCGCAGTTCAGGATTCACTTATTCTTTCAGGGAGGGACGATTATAATGTTTTTCTCTCCTCCCTGGAAGTCGAACCCTTCACCTCCCGGGATTTAGGGAACATCGCCAGAATCACCCCTTCCTTGGCTCGCAAAACCCTCTATGTACTCACCAGGCTAGGAATAGTGAAAAGATCGGCGAAAAAAGGCAATGCCATGCTTTATACCCGTATATTAGACACTGTTAGCAAAGGAGAATTTTGAGAAAGGCGATAAAGATAAAGCCGAAAAGTTTATGTCCGATTTCTCATACCGAACAGCCAACCGCCAGTTCTCTTGTAACGTGTCACGAAAAATGAGAATTCATGAATTAAAATTTGTACGAAAAGTAAGAATTTTATTCGAAAGTCTGGTTTAATACCCCGCCCCTTGGGGCGGAAAACTGGGGGTGTGGGGGATTTGTTCCCCCACAGGCGCAAAGATTTCAAGAAGAAATCTTCAATACCCCGGAGCTTGCTCCGGGGATTCTTTATTGCTAAATAATAAAAAAATCCCCACTATGAGAAGGAATGAAAACCTACAAAACCGGATTTTTTTTGCCTTCATGCCATCTTGACCTATAAGCCTACGTTATTTTGACCCTTTTGTACTTAGAAAAATTTTTCGTTTTTCGTTTGCCTTTTCGATCTCTTAACGGCATGGTGTACCCCAACAAATTAACGACCTCGTAGGCCGGTCGATAGACCTATAAAAAATGATAGAAGAACAAGAGTGGCTTGCGCTTAATCTTGTGAGTACCTTGACCAAATTTTTAGGGGTACTATTTCCATTTTGCGGGGAATCATGAAATTAAAGGCCCTTGGCCTAACCGAGGATGAAGCTAAAAGCCTTGCATATACGGCAACCCGGCTGGGTATTGAGAGGGCGACCAAGGGGCAAGCGTAAAGTAATCGGGTGGCCGGCCGGAGATACCGGCTAGCAATCTAACCCTCCAAATCCGGCCATCTACGACCGAGTTTGGCTCTGGCCGCAAAGCGGGCAATATCATCCTCTCTCCATAGGTAAAATTGCTTTTTGCCTATGATGATGGTCTCAAGCTGATTTTTTGATGCCTATTTTTCCGCAGTACTTTTATGGCAATTAAACAACTTGACTATATCAGGAATAAATTTCTTCATGTTTTTTCCTTCTATTATATATTATCGCCTTAGAAAAAAAATTAAAAAAAATCTCCAAAAACCCTCAGATTTATTATTTTCTTAAAAGATAATAATAATACAAGAAATAATTTTTAAGGAGATAAAATGAAAATTACCATGTCTATCGTAACGGATGCCGAGATTGCCGATGGCTACTGGTTTCACTATGAAAATTGCGTACTTATTACCTATGATACGCCGGATGATGCCGGACATACCTATGGGTACGATACAATTTCCAAAAAAGACTATGACCTATGGTTTGGTTGGACTACATTAGGCTATTGGGTATTCGTAAAGGCTTGGAATTCCCCCGATGTGATGGATAGTAAGTTAAGCAGTGTTGTAATGTGTTAATGCTATCGGTAGAGCATAGCCGATCGCCGTATCTCTACGGCGCTTATTATAATACAGTTCCATATACTCACATACCTCTACCCTCACCTCCTCTTTCGTGTGGCTCCCTTCCACCTTATCTACTTCCGCTTTTAACGTCTTAAAAAAACGCTCCGCACAGTTCCCTTTCCGGCTCATACGCTGTCTGACCTGCGGACACCACGCCGATAGCATCTCTCGAAATTCTTTACTGCAATACGGTACTCCCCGGTCTGAATGAAAGAGCAGGCCCCTCCCCGGCTTGCGGTTCATGCAGGCCGTCATAAGCGCATCGCCTACATGACCGGCTTCCAAGTCCTCCGAAAACGCCCATCCTATCACGGTACGATCCCATAACTCTAGTATCACCGTCACCTACAGCCGCCCGCTGCTTGTCCTCAGATACGTTATGTCGGACACCCACTGCTCCCCCGGTCCGCCTGCCCTAAACTCCCGGTTCAACAGGTTCTCCGCCGCAGGCCGTGAATGCCTTGAGTCCGTCGTGTTCACCCCCCTCTTCTTCCTTCGAGCCTTCAGTCCCTGCTCCCTCATCAGCCGTTCCACCCGTTTTCGGCTTACCCTTACCTGAAACTCCTGAAGCAAGGTTTGCCATACTCGTGGACT
>JAITAI010000151.1 GCA_031284195.1 Treponema sp. | reverse complement strand
AACTGCTTGGAAAGCAATACCACCATGCTTCGGGGCTGGGTAAAGTAGAGGTCAGGATAGACCAGGGGCTCTTCCATGCCTGGGGTACAGATATCCTCTGGAGAGGGAAGGCCCGTATCAATGGCCCGGACCCATGGTTTCCCTTCCAGAGGGGGGCATACCTTAAAGGAAACCTGGGTTTCCCCGGGGTTGAACATAATAAAGAAATCATTGTCATCCCGGTCCGCGAGGATATCCGCCTTGCTACCGTCCATCCGTAGGGCCAGACAGGTATCTATCTCTTCCCAATCCGGGGTTTTCCCGGTTTCATCGAACCAGCTTATATCAGGAATCGCATTGTAGTTTCCGTCTTTACCGGTGTAAAATTCCGGGCGCATGAACCCAGGATGCCGAAGCCGGAACGCGATCATTTCCTTAACAAACCGGAAAAGGCCCTGGTTCTTTTCCAGCAGGGACCAGTCATACCAGGAGATTTCGTTATCCTGACAATAGGCGTTGTTGTTTCCTCTTTGGGTCCGTCCCATTTCATCTCCCCCCAGGATCATGGGGGTCCCTAAGGAAACCATCAAGGTAGCGATACAGTTTTTCATGATCCGCTCCCGGACCGTTTCGATCAAGACGTTTGAGGAAGGGCCTTCAAAACCATAGTTGTCGCTGTAATTCGTATCATTGCCGTCCCGGTTATACTCGCCGTTTTCTTCGTTATGCTTGGTCTTATAGGATACCAGATCCTTGAGGGTGAACCCATCATGGCTGGTGATGAAATTGATCGAATGAAAGGGCTTTCTCCCGTCTCTCAGGTACAGATCTGAGCTCCCTGCAAGCCGGGTCGCCAAGTGCCGGGCATGATGGGCCTCTCCCCGCCAGTATTTCCGTACATCATCCCGGTAACGGTCGTTCCATTCCGCCCAGCGGCCTCCTGGGAACCAGCCCACCTGATAAGCGCCCCCGGCGTCCCAGGCTTCGGCGATGATCTTGGTATGCCGCAGTATCGGATCTTCGGCGATCCGTTCCAAGGTAGGGGGATTTTCCATGAGCCGCCCCTGCTGATCCCGTCCTAGGATGGAACCCAGGTCAAAACGGAAGCCGTCTACGTGCATCTCCATGACCCAGTAGCGGAGACAGTCCAGAAGGAAGGTCCGTACCACCGGATTGTTACAGTTCACCGTATTGCCGCAGCCGGAATAGTTTTTATAGTACCGTTTATTTTCATCCAAGATATAATAGATACTATTATCCAGGCCCCGGAAAGAGAACGTGGGGCCCTGCTCATTCCCTTCCGCGGTATGGTTAAACACGATATCCAGGATCACCTCCAGTCCTGCCTTATGCAGTTCCCGGACCATCTCCTTGAATTCCCGCACCTGTCCTCCCAGACTGGAATCCGAAGCATAAGAACCCTTGGGGGCAAAGAAGGCCACCGTGGAATACCCCCAATAATTAACCAAAGGTTTCCCAGTACGGGGGTTGATCCGGGTTTGTTCCTGTTCATTGAATTCCTGAATAGGGAGGAATTCCAGGCTGGTAACGCCCAGTTCCTTAAAAAAGGGGATCTTCTCGATCACCCCCCGGTAGGTACCAGGATGGGCCACCCCGGAATGAGGATGTTTGGTAAGGCCCCGGACATGGGTTTCGTAGAGCACACTGAACCGGAGGGGATAGTTAAGGGGCCGATCGCCTTGCCAGTCAAAGGTATCATCGATCACGATACACCGCGGCTGGGTATGCAGGGTGTCGCATAGAGAGAAGGAAATATCCCCCAGGGGATCCTCAGGATTGTACCCCATACATGAGCGCAGGTCCCAGCCCTGTAAGCCGGTCAGGGCCTTGGCATAGGGATCGAACAAGGATTTATGGCCGTTAAACCGAAACCCCTTTTCCGGGATATAGGGTCCGTCCACGCTATAGAGGTAGAGGGCCCCGGCCTTAAGCCCTCGGATATGGCAATGCCACATATCCCCGGTCCGGTCTATCTGTCTGTCCAGTTTCCATTGCCTGTAGGCGCTGTCCGGCTCTGGAGACTCAAAGAGGATCAAGGTAACCGAGTCGGCATAACGGGAAAACACGGAAAAATTCACCCCTTGCCCAGTTAATGAGGCTCCTACCGGCAGAGCTTTCCCTGGTTCCAGGACACAATCTTCAAAAGCCATACAACACCATCCTTTAGAAAAAATAGAAAATAGAAAAAAATAGAAAAACTAGACCCCCGAACCGTTTCCTCACCAGCAAACCTTGACGGGAAGGGATACATGCGAAGAAGCCGGAAGTTCCCTTATAAATACCGTTTAGGATTCCCCTGGCGGACCAGGGCGTATAATTCAATGTACTTCTTCGCCGTACTGGCGGCGATCTTCCCCAGCAGCACTTCTTCAACCTGGAAGAGGCCGACTTCGCTGGACATGACGATATCAATCCGAATAGGCTGCTCAATCCCTTGGGAAATGCGGACTTCTTCGATGGAATTGGCAGAGTATTTATGAATGTCCCCCACCTTGGGAGCCTCTGAAAGGGCCATGGGAATCCGCGCCCGGCCCTTGGTCATATCGCAGCCATCGGCGACGAGCAGGATCCCCGCTTCCAGGGAATGAATGACCCGGTTTCCCATGTGTCCGCTGATGCCCTCCAAGGCCAAGGATCGAACCGTAACCCGTTTCTGCATGTCCTGGCCATACACCTGCTGCAACAGTCTATCCAAAATCGGGTATGCTATATAGGCGCTGTGGAGTTCATGGTCCTGACGGTTTACCGACATGCCGATGTCGTGGAGAAAGGCCGCCATAAGTACCCCGATGGTACTGTCCTCGAAGCTGCCGCATTCTTCCCGTTCCAGACTGGTCTGAATTTTTGCCTCCCGGATCAGCTCCAGCATGATAAGCCCATTAAGGGCCACGGTCCGCATGTGTACCGGACCATGATCATTATAGCTCAAGCGTTTAATGGAAACCGTATTGGCATATTCTTGTATGGCCTGGATTTCCTGATCCTCGATAATACATTTCCCTGCAACTACTGCCTTTCCTGAAAGGTGCAGGCCTTTAAGGGCATCCATAATTTTAGTATCCAAAACTATTTCTTTTTGAGATCGCATCTATCTTTCCTCCTGCTCCACGGGGATTTCGTTTCAATGGAGCATCACTTCTCCTCCGGTAACCGGAATCGCTTGACCGGTTTCATACTCCTGCTCAATGAGGTAATACAGGGCCCGGACCACATCATCGCCGGTACAGGCCCGTTTCATGGGTATGGCAGCTTCATAGTGGGCCCGCAGCTCTGCAGGACTTTTTATCCCTGGAATCGGAGCACTTTTAAAGTACTGTACAAAAAAACCCTGTTCCGGATCAGACCATAAGGGATGGTCGAAAAAACTACCGGGACAGATGGCATTGACCTTGATGTTATAGGCCACCAGTTCCAGAGCAGCGCTGCTTATCAGCCCAAGCGCGCCGAATTTGCTCCCTGCATTGGCGCTGTAGCGCTGAGACCCCACAAGACCAAATTTGGAGTTGATCTGGATGAAGTCGGTCTTCCAATGAGGAGCGGTCCGATACTGCCGCCGGAACATCAAGCCCCCGTATTTGAGCATGAGAAAGAACCCGGTATAATTGACATCCGTAACCGTCTGAAAATCCTCCAGGGATTGTTCCAAAACCGATTCTGCACGAAGCAGATCCTCATTGCTGATACAGATATCAAGCCCTCCCGTGGTTTTCGCTATGGTCTGGAAAAGCCTCTGCACCGACTCTTCATCGGCCACCTGCACCTGTAAAGGGACCGCTGCGGTCCGCTTTTCCCGCTCATTGATCGCTTCAGCCAAGCGCTGCGTTTCAGTTCGGTCGAAATCCGCAAGAAAAACCAAAGCCCCTGAGCGGGCAAGGCTTCGCACCAAGGCTTCACCTATACCCCTGTTTCGGCTAATCCCGCCGCTTACCAGGGCCACCTTGTTCTTCACCACATCGACCCGCTGAGCCGCACTAAACTCTTGCCTCAGGGAACTAGTCTCCGACAGATCCTTATGGACCTTCTCTTTGAGGATCGAAGCGTTCTTGTCTGCCATCCGCTGTTTCACCGTATCCAGATTCCGATCTATCCAATAGCAAGCTTCCAGGGTGTCTTTTCTTTTTACTGCCACACAGGAAGGCCCCTGCTTGATCCGGTTGATCTGGATCGCCGCATCCACCCCAGCAGGGGCTATGTCAAATTCCCAGGCAGTATAGGCCTCCCGAAATACCTTGGCCACTGATTCTTCATGTAAGGTATCCATTTCGGTCAATACCGGCTCAATATCGACGATAAGGGCCTCAGGGGGTATCTCCTCTGTGTCCGGGTCATACATAACAACCCCAGGATAGCCTAGGGTATTGATACACAAACCTCGGATAATAGGTGCAATAGCCGTAGGTATATCCATCTTATCGCTTGATTTATCCCATTCCATGTTGTTCCTCCTTAATGAGCGCTTGATTAATACCATGTATGCCTTTTTGTAATCCTTAGGATCTATCCGTTTATTTATCCTGTTATGGTACCCGGATTTTCAGATTGACCCTTAGTATATTGCATCCAAGTAAAGTTATCCAGATAGGGATTTCACCTTTTTTATAAAGATACCTCGGTGGAAACGAGGGTGAAACCTTACAATGTCCCGATGGGTATCCGATAAGTATAGTATGCGTAACCGTGAAGCCTTGGTGCTGGTCTCTTTGTTGCTTGCGGGAGCTTATGCCTATGCTCAGGAACCAGCCCTCCTCATCCCGCCGAGAAACCTGGATTTATCCATAAGCCAAGAAGACCTCTGGATCGAACAAGGGGCTGATGGAGGATTTCATCTGTTTATACGGAAAAAATCCACGATAGCCTCGGTGTTGCTTACCGAGACCACCCGGGATCCTTCCCTGAAGGAACCCAATTATGCCTACCGTACCCCTGACTGGAATCCAATAAACGGCGATGAAATCCGGCTTATCAACGATGTGCCCATTACCAGAACCAGCAGGGTCTGGTCCCTCATTGATTCCACCCCGGAGATCCACCCTACCTTAGGGGAAGTCTTTCATATCTATATTCCCTATATTCTCTATTACGGCTACGAAAACACCCGGCATGGGGAAATTTATGTACAAGACGGGACCTATTTCAATATCCGCAGCTTTGTTTTGCCTTACGGGGATTATCGAGGGAATTTCCAGGATAATCCCTTTATCCTGGAGGTTACCCAAAACCCCTTGGAAGGCCCTGTGGATAGGAACTATATGCGGGATACGATCAATAGGTTTGCAGAAATAACGACTACTGCCCACGGGGATCTGATGTGGTCCAGAGAACCCGCGGATTTGGTGGACAAGATTAGAAGTATCCTGGAGAAAGAACAACGGAAATCCCTGGATGTGGTGTTCTGCCTGGATACCACCAGAAGTATGCAGGCCGATATCGTCGCGATTAAACGTACCCTCCCGGCGCTGCTGAAAGAAATGGCCGGGGAATTTTCCGCGTTCCGGGTGGGTATGGTTCTGTACCAAGATTATACCCATTCGGCCTACCTTACCAGGATCATTCCCTTTACTGAAAACCTGGATGCTTTTCAGAAGACCTTAAATGCGGTTTCAGTGGGCAATGGAGGGGATATTCCCGAAGCAGTTTACGAGGCCCTCTACGAGGGGATATTGCAGTTTCCTTGGGAATCAGAAGCGAAGTTCCTTATTCTTATTGGGGATGCCCCGCCTCATCCCCGGCCTAAAGGAAAGATAAGCAAAGACATGGTATTTCAAAGTGCGATTGAAAGACAAATCAAAATCCATGCCATCATTCTCCCCCAATAAGGCTTGGCCTATAAAAAATGGCACCACGAAGTCGTTATGGGCAGGTTATAAAAATTTTGTACATGGAACATATATGGTTACATTGTTGCTTTTGATTATCATTTATCTTGCTTTTATCAGTTTAGGATTACCGGATTCTTTACTGGGTTCTGCATGGCCTTCGATGTATAAAGTATTAACGGTTCCATTACATTATGCCGGATATATATCCATGATTATCGCGAGCGGGACGGTTATTTCAAGCGTATTCAGTGAAAAAATCATAAGACGCTTGGGAACAGGTATGGTTACAGCGGTTAGTGTTTTAATGACCGCTACGGCCCTTATTGGATTTTCAATTTCTCATACTTTTATAGCATTATGCCTTTATGCGGTTCCCTTAGGATTAGGGGCTGGTTCTGTTGACGCCGCATTAAATAATTATGTGGCATTACACTATAAAGCACGGCACATGAGTTGGCTTCATTGTTTTTGGGGTATTGGCGCTTCAATGGGTCCAATAATTATGTCGGCATTTTTAATACATAACAATTCCTGGAATTTAGGCTATAGAACTATTGGCATACTACAATTTGGTCTTGTTCTAGTATTGTTCGCTTCACTGTCTTTTTGGAAAAAGGAAAAAGGATATGCAACAACAGGACAACATCAGTCTATACACTTCTCGACATTATTTCATATTGTTGGCGTTAAACAGGCCCTTGTGGCATTTTTTTGTTATTGTACCATCGAAACTATAACAGGATTATGGGGCACTAGTTATTTAGTAATGGTAAAGAATATATCACCTGAAATTGCCGCCCAATGGATAGCGTTATATTATTTTGGAATAACTTTCGGGCGTTTTATGTCCGGCTTTGCAACTCTAAAATTGAACAATAGGCAAATGATCCGATTAGGGCAGGGAATTATAGGTTGCGGGATTATAGTTTTGATTTTACCCATTGGAAATTGGACACTACTGCTAGGGCTGTTTATGATGGGCCTTGGTTGCGCTCCCATATTTCCCAGTTTATTACATGAAACACCGGAAAATTTCGGTAAAGAATATTCACAAGCCATAATGGGAATACAAATGGCAAGTGCTTATACAGGTACTACATTAATGCCTCCCATATTTGGGCGAATTGCTTCATATATAAGTTTTGATATATT
>JAITAI010000077.1 GCA_031284195.1 Treponema sp. | reverse complement strand
CGATTTTATCCATGGCTGGTTACGATACCCGGATCATGGCGCTCATGACCATCGGGGGGATCCTCTTATTTATCCTCTCTGGAACCAAAATCCGGGAAGTCTCGTTTATTTTCACCATGCTCTTGTTCTTTATGGGGTGTAATCTTCTGGGGATTTACCTCTTTGCCCCTGAACAAGGGGTCGCCATTTACGGTTCCCGGCACCTCATCTGGGAAGGGTTTGGCCGGTTCACCCTTACCAAAGAACAGCTCTTTTATGAAGGTAACGTCCTGCTGAAATACGCCATGATCGTTCCTCCGGCGATTCTCTTGATCGTTACTACAGACCCAAGCGAATTCGCCGCTTCCCTCAACCGTATCGGGGTGGATTATTCCATTGCCTATGCGGTTAGCCTGGCTTTGCGTTATATCCCGGATGTTCAGCGGGATTACGAAAACATCTCTCAAGCCCAGCAAGCCCGGGGCATTGAGCTTTCCCGGAAGGTTTCCTGGGTGAAGCGTCTCAAAGGGGCCGGGGCTATCCTGCTCCCCCTGGTGTTCTCTTCTTTGGATCGTATTGATGTGGTGAGCCGGGCCATGGAGTTGCGGAGCTTTGGGAAGTATAAGCGCCGTACCTGGTATGCAGCCCGTCCATTTACCTCGGCGGATTTGTGGGTTTTAATCCTCTCAAGTATCCTGTTTGCCCTGGGGATGTGGTTTACCTTCCGGGACGGTAACCGGTTTTACAATCCCTTTTATGAAGGTTGAAAGTATTACCAACGAGCTTCGAGGAACAGGGTCAGCGCATATAAAATTCTATCTCCTTGTACCATAAGGAGTTATGCTGCTTCATAAAAATTGCATACAAGCTATTTCTTTATCTTGTAATGAATTAAAGATGTATATGCGCTGGCCCTGAGGCAATCATTAGATAGGATTGACAGGCAATCTCTAAAGAGATAAGGAGGCTATCTGTCTAGAGAGAGGCAGGTAATCTCTAGACAGATAAGCAAGCAACATTACCTAGAATTGGCAGATTATCTCTAGAGAGATAAGGAGGCTATCTGTCTAGAGAGAGGTAGGCAATCTCTAAAGAGATAAGCAAACAATCATTAGATAGGATTCGCAAGCAATCATTACCTAAGATTGACAGGCAATCTCTAAAGAGATAAGCAGGCTATCTGTCTAGAGAGAGGCAGGCAATCTCTAGACAGATAAGCAGGCAATCATCAGGGCCAGCGCATATACATTACCCTGAACCGGAGGCAAAAAGCCGTAATGGGCATGTGTCGCAGTGGTTGTTCTGGTTCCATGGTTCCCCTCCTAGAAAAACTATGCCAACTATACCTCCGGTCTCCCTTTTTTATATGCGCTGGTCCTGCTTCGAGGAAGCCCCCCCTTGAAACAGAACGGCTAAAGATGGATAACTAAAAAAATGAATAAGCTTATTTTTGTCTCTGGGGGAGTCTGTTCGAGTTTGGGTAAAGGGGTAGCAGCTTCTTCCCTAGGGGCTTTGCTGGAGGGCCGGGGGCTTAATGTCCGCATGGTAAAATGTGACCCTTATCTTAACGTGGATGCAGGGACCATGAGCCCGTATCAGCACGGAGAGGTGTATGTTACCGACGACGGTGCGGAAACAGACCTGGATCTGGGAAATTATGCCCGGTTTACCTCCGGGGCTTTATCCAAGATCAATTCCATCACCACCGGCCAGGTCTACGATGCGGTGATCCGTAAAGAACGGGAAGGCCGGTACCTGGGACGCTGTGTGCAGGTGATTCCCCATATTACCGATGAAATCAAGAACCGGATCCTCGCTGCGGCTCAAGATGATCCGGATACGGATGTGGTCATCGTGGAGATAGGCGGGACCGTAGGGGACATTGAATCAATTCCCTTCTTGGAAGCTGCCCGCCAGCTCATTCATGAAGCGGGCAGGATCAACGCCCTTTCGGTCCATCTTACCCTGATCCCGGAGGTGGCAGGGGGAGAACTCAAGACCAAACCTACCCAACATTCGGTGAAGGCCATGCAGGAACAGGGAATCCAGCCGGATATACTCATCTGCCGGGCGCCGGTGATCCTTGATGAATCGACCCGCCGGAAAATCGCCCTTTTCACCAATGTGGATCCTGATGCGGTGTTTACTTCTTATGATGTAGATACGACGATTTATGAGATACCCTTGGTCTTTTTCGAGCAAAAGCTGGATCAGGTGGTGTTGCAGAAAATGGGAGTTGAGAGCCGTCATGCCAACCTGGAACCCTGGTATACCATGATGGAAAAGTTCAAGAGCCGGCAGGGTACTGTTCGGATCGGTATTGTAGGAAAGTACATGGACCTCCATGACGCCTATCAATCGGTGTACGAAGCCCTGTTTCATGGCGGACTTGAGACCGGGGTGGCAGTGGAATTGGTCAAGATCGACGCCGGGGGGCTTGAGGAATCAGACACCCTGGAACCTATCCTCGGGCCGGCTGCTCCAGAGGGAGGCATCCAGGGCATCCTGGTTCCCGGAGGCTTTGGACAGCGAGGCACTAAGGGCATGGTCAAAGCATCGGCCTGGGCTAGGACCCATAAGATACCCTATTTGGGCATCTGCCTGGGTATGCAGATCATGGTCATTGACTGGGGCCGGAATGTACTCGGCTGGGAAGATGCGGATTCTACGGAATTTAACCAGAGTACCAAGCATCCGGTGATAAGCCTTTTGGATGAACAGGTGGATGTGAAAAACTACGGAGGAACCATGCGCTTGGGGAAGAGTGTATCCTTCGTAGAACCGGGGACTCATCTTTTTGCAAGTTACCAAGCTGAGGCTATCTTTGAGCGGCACCGGCACCGGTATGAATTTTCCAATACCTACCGGAAGGCTATGATCGAATCGGGCTTATGTATTAGCGCCCTTACCATGGATAGGAGTCTTGTGGAAGCCGTGGAATGGCCGGATCACCCCTGGGGCGTGGGAGTTCAGTTTC
The DNA here is from genome assembly GCA_031284195.1 of Treponema sp. Classification (GTDB taxonomy): domain Bacteria; phylum Spirochaetota; class Spirochaetia; order Treponematales; family Breznakiellaceae; genus JAIRLU01. The sequence goes on along the minus strand of JAITAI010000077.1, from coordinate 4,241 downwards.
ACCCTGAATTCAAGTCGAAACCTACAGAGGCAAGCCCTTTATTCCGAGACTTTATTGCCGCGGTTCGGGATAGTATCCAGGTCCAAGGATAAGCCTATGAAAAAAGTACCTTCAGCCTCCTTTGGATGGTGGAGTATTCTGGGGATCAGCATCATCCTGGGGCTTTTGGGGTCCTGTTCCTTTGATTATGGAGAGTCCACATCGGATCAAGGGGATCTGCCGGATATCGTGATGAAAGATGTGAAGTATGTCCGGGTGAGAAACGGAAATCCCCTGGTCCGGTTCACCGCGGAATCCGCAGAGCGCTATGAAAAACGGCAGACTATGGAACTTACCAATTTCTCTTTTGAACAGTTTGAACATCAGGGAACGGATATAAACGCAGTAGGCCAGGCAGGAACCGCTTCAGTAGAACTTGATTCGGGTAACATACAGCTCCGGGACGGGGTCCGGCTTGAGGTTGAATCCGAGGATATTATCATAGAAACAAAGGGCCTGGATTGGCAGGACAAGGAACGGATCCTCTCAGGTGGAGCAGCGGAGCAGGTGGATATGCAGCGTTCCGATGGGACGAATTTCTCCGGTTGGGGATTTTCTGCGGATGTCCGTAATAGAACCTGGGGTTTTGCTTCAGGCATCAACGGAACCTATATCTGGGAAGATGAGGAAGAAGAGGAGCAAGAGGAAAAAGAGTGAGCAGACGGATTTGGCCCTATTGGGTAGGAATCTTCCTTATTATTTGCCTTGCCCCTATCCACGGGGATATCTTCACCTTCAAGGCGGATAGGATGAACGGGAGCAGGGCTTCGGGTAAAGAACTCACGGTGCTTACGGGAAACGCGGAAGTACGTTCAGATAATCTCCTGCTCAGGGCTAGCCGGATTGAGATCCATGGGGATAACAATCAGTTCATTGATTGTTCAGGGGAGGTCTGGGGCAGAGAAGAAGCAAAGGACATCTTCTTTCAAACAGACCGCCTGCGGTATGATCGAAAGCTGAAAATAGCCCGGTTAGAAGGCAACGCTACCTTAGAAGATAAGAAGAACCACATCGTGGCTAAGGGCCGGTACATGGAGTACGATGATCAAGCAGAAGTTACGGTATTCCAGGTATCGGTCCGGCTCTTCAAAGATACGATGGTATGCCGTTCTGAATACGCAGTATACCGGCGTACGGAAAAACTACTGGATCTTTCAGGATTTCCTGTAGTGTTTAAAAAGAACGATGAATTTAGGGCTGACCGGATTCGGGTAGACTTGGATACCGATGATGTTACCATGGAAGGGACGGTTTCCGGTTCTATAAAGGACTAGCACTGATGGAAGAAGATAGGAACGTAGTTGCGGCTGCGGGGACTGATGAGGACACCGGGATGGAGCGGGATACCCAGGTCCTCAATCCAAACCTGCATATACTGGGGGTTTCAGAACTCCATAAGCGTTTTGGTCGCAAGGAAGTGGTCAGGGGAGTCAATTTTTTCATGCATAACGGTACGGTGGCAGGGCTGCTGGGTCCTAATGGAGCAGGCAAAACAACCATCTTCTATATGATTGTAGGCTTTTATCGGCCCTCAGCAGGAAAAGTTACCATGGACTCAGTGGATATTACCACGAAGCCCATGTATCGGCGAGCCCGGCAGGGTATCGCCTATCTCCCGCAGGAAGCGTCGATTTTCCGTAAGCTCACGGTAGAACAAAACATCTGGGCCATTCTGGAAAGCCGCCGGGACATCCGGAAAACGGAAAAAAAGCAGCGCCTTGAATCCTTACTCGAAGAATTCGGTATTGGCCGGATCCGAAGTCAATACGGGTTTACCCTTTCTGGAGGTGAACGGCGACGTACCGAGATTGCCCGGTCTCTGGCTACAGAACCAAAATTCCTCCTCCTCGATGAGCCTTTTGCCGGCATCGACCCCATTGCGGTGTATGAAATCAAGCAGATAATCCGGCAGCTCGCAGAAAAAGGTATCGGCATCCTCATCACCGACCACAATGTGCGGGATACCCTGGAAATCACCACCGAAGCGTTCATTATAAACTCCGGTACCATCGTAGCAAGAGGGGATCGGGATAGTATCCTGGCCAATGAAATGGTTCGGGAAGTGTATCTGGGCTCAGAATTCAGGATGTAATCTGAAGCCTGGTAAACAGGGAGGGAAGAAAGTCACGCGTACCGGGCCCTTCCTTTCCGGGCTTTCTTGGGGTTTATACGCAGGGTCGTGAATGACCCGGTACAAGAAATGCTCGCCTCTAATTACTCCTTTACCGGGGGGAATTACTAAAGCCGATTCTCATGGAACTGCCTACCCAATGGTATAGCTTTTATGGATGTTACACGAACAGAAGGCCCAGTCTCTATGCTCCTGAGACAAGCCCTATACTTTACCAAAGGGACAAACCGGATAGTGACACTCCCTACAGCCCAGGCACAGGCCACCGTTCCCCAAAACCGTGAAATCCTGTTTGGTCATCTGGATGCCTGCGGCAATACGGGGCAGCACCAGGTCAAAAATGGTGGTCTGCATATACATGACGCAACCTGGAAGCCCCAGGATCGGTAGGCCATCAGCATAGTACCCCAATAAAAACATCGCACCCGGTAAGACTGGCGCGCCGTAGGTAACAATCTTCGCTCCACTCTGTTTAATGGCTCCGGGGGTATTGTCGTCCGGATCAACGCTCATGCCGCCGGTACAGAGGATCAGGTCCGGTTTCTCCCTTTTTTCTCTTTTTTCAAGGGCTTCGTTAATTACCCCGGCCACTGCATCCAAGCCGTCCCCTACCACCACATGCCGGATCACGGCAATACCGTAGGCCTTGAGTTTTTTGACGATAACCGGGGTAAAGCTATCCTTAATCAAGCCTCCGGCCACCTCGCTTCCCGTGGTTATTACCCAGGCGGTTTTTAGGATATAGGGCAGGAGTTCAAAAATCGGCCTAGTCCCTGCCGCAGCCTCAGCGAGAACCAGGGTTTCTTCGGGCACCACTAAGGGGATGACCTTCATAGCTCCTAGTTTATCCCCGGCTTTTACCGTGGAGTAGGAATGCCGAGCCGCAATGATGATGTCAGGAATCCCATTCACCTGGTTGAGCCGCGCCACATCAACACAAAAAACTCCATCCTGCTCTGCAAAGAGTTCGATTTTGCCCTCAGCCACTGAACCGATCCGTATATGGGTGTTTGTGCACAGGGATGCTAGACGTACCGCAGCCTCATCCTCATGGAGCATCCCCAACTGCTTTTCCCAGACAAAAACATGTTCCTTGCCCATGGAACGCAACATAGGGATGTCCGCTTCCTGGATGATATGTCCCTTGCGGAACTGGGGACCTTTCATTTCACCCGGGACGATACGGGTCAGATCGTGGCAAAGCACCTGTCCAATCGCATCTTCTACACGTAGTTTCTTCATACCTATAGCCTTCCTGTTGACTATACTATACCAACCCCTATCAAACAATCGATACATAATAAAAGGGCTGTCTAAAAAACACGGCTTTCTTAGACAGCCAGAAGGAGAGGTGTGATTTTTTACTTGACCACAAAAAATCTACGCCCTTTGAATGCTCCGCTGGTGCAGCTATGCATTCTTGATTAGAGTATACTATAAAACGATTCGTTTGTCAATATAATTCGATTAAAATATACTACCTGGGATAAGCCGCCATGGTCAGGGGATGCAACTCCCATAGTACCGCTGGGGAATAGCCACAAAGCCATAGGAGTACCCAGAGGATATGAACAGCATACCCCAAAAAGACAAAAAATGAAGCCATTCTATGCGTACGGGAATGCTGGAAGGATGGTGGAACGGAAAGGGGACATTCAAGAAGGAATCGAGTCCAAGCAATCCGGCAACACGGTTTAGTACAGATCAGCGGTCAATACAATAGGCTGGAACCGTGGCCAAATTAAGCGCTTCGCTAGCGAATTGGAGGAAGCACTGTTGTAGAGTACGGACTTTGCCTAACGGGATGCTGACGAGCAGGAGGTAAGTCATAGGCCGGCAGCAAGGCTAGGTAGAGTCTGTCTATAAAGTATTAAAAAAACATGATTTTCATTTGGGTTTTTCCATGACGATCTACAGTAAACAATACCAAAGTCAACATATACTTGTTTTTTCTTGTAGCGGGAATTTTATTCCTGTTTCTCATGTGTTGCGCCATTCTTTAAAAACACTTCCCCCTCTTGCTCATAACAAATCACCGCCTCTCTATTATTATGCTATTGCTCTTAGTACT
>JAITAI010000072.1 GCA_031284195.1 Treponema sp. | reverse complement strand
GACGCCATGCGGCGCCTGCCTAAACAGGGGGAAATCAGCGGAGGCCGGTATACCCCAGAGGCGGCTCTGGGGAAGCTTCTTCCTGGAGGCCGGGAATACTCGATCCGGGAGTTTTCCGGAGAAAACTTCAACGCCTTCATCGACACCTGGTATGCCGAATCTTGCGGCCCCTTATCCCTAGACGCCCTGCGGACCCAGGCCCGGAAGACCTTTGAGACCCATACCGGGCGTCTCCAAGCAGCCCTGGAACGGCTTCGGGAAAAGGAGCGGGCTTTTGGGGACGCCCAACCGCTTAAGGAATACGGGGACCTCATCCTGGGGCATATCAATGGCATTAAACCAGGGGATTCTTGGCTCGAGGCGGAGAACTTCTATAATCCTGCGGGGGGAACCATACGGATTAAGCTGGATCCCCGGAAAAGCCCTGGGGCTCAGGCGGAACCGTACTATGAGCAGTACCGGAAGGCAAAGAAGGGCCTGGCCCAGGTACAGGCTGAAATCGCCGCAGGCGAGCAGGAACTGGTACGCCTCGAAACCGCCCTGGATCGGGTCCTGGCAGAGACGAATCCCCTGGTCTTGCATAAGCTCCTTAAAGCAGGACTCATCCAAAGGCCCCTTGCTCCGGGGGATACTCGACCCCGGAACCGGGAACAGGACAAAAAGCGTCCGGGCCTTGCGTTTTGGCGTAAGGACTGGCTCATCCTCGTGGGCAGAGATGGAGCGGAGAACGACCTCCTCCTCCGGCATTATGTAAAAGGGAAGGATCTCTGGCTGCATGTTCGGGACTATCCAGGGTCTTATGTATTTATCAAACAGCGTTCAGGAAAATCAGTTCCTCTGGAGATACTCCTGGATGCGGGGAATCTGGCGCTGTTCTATTCCAAGGGCCGGAATAATCAGGAAGGGGATCTGTTCTATACGCCGGTTAAATACCTGCGCAGGGCAAAAGGGGGGCCTCCAGGCTTGGTGATTCCGGCTCAGGAAAAGAACCTCCATATCAAACTCGACGAGAAGCGGCTCAAGGAATTAGAAACCTGCCAGGTCCATCTCTCTGCATGAAGCGCCTCGAGCGCAAGGTGGTAACCCAATGCACCGGGTACCAAAGGTTACTTAATGAACTTCGGAACGCTGATGTGCGGCCTCCATCTCATAGCAAGGCTCCCCTAGGCTTGGGGTATCTGGCCCCCAGATTGTACAAAGTATAAAAGCCGTCATTAAAGACGTACAATAAACCCTTGAAGTAGTAGACGGATAGGGAAGGCATAGCAGTCGCTTCCCATCTGCTGCTGAATGACCGGTACCTTTTCGGTTATTATTTCTGGAATACCCTCTTAAAGACGGACCCAGGCCCTGAAATAAAGGAAAACCGGTCAAATTCGATACTTTGATAGGGACATAATCAGTAAAGTTTGCTATACTATACTTCTTGTCAATCCTCCTGGGTACCCAGGCAGGATAGTATTATGGAATAAGGAGTATAGCATGGGAAAACATCGCCGGGGATCGAATCACGGTCCGAATCAAACAGCGAAGCATGAGGTCAAGAAATGGTATAGCTGGTATTTTGAGTTCAACTTGTTATACCGGATTCTCATCGGTCTTGTACTGGGGATCATCCTGGGTTTGGTATTTAAGGAGAAGATCCTCTGGATCGCGCCTTTTGGAGACCTCTTTGTACGGCTGCTTAAGATGATCATGATGCCGATCATTTTATCCACCCTCATTGTAGGGGCCTCATCGGTAAGTCCTGCCAATCTGGGTAAAGTGGGCGTCAGAGTCATTGTTTTCTATCTTCTTACCTCTGCAGTGGCGGTAAGCATAGGATTGTCCATGGGTACCCTGTTCCGCCCAGCAGCCGACTTATCCGGCGTTATCGAGGCGGCAGGTAAGGAAGCCGCTGCTCCCTCCATAACGCAAACCCTGCTCAACATTATTCCCACCAGTGTGGCGCAAGTGGTGGTCAACGAGTCGATTCTGGCGGTTATTTTCTTTGCCCTGGTCTTTGGTATGGGGATTTCTTATTTACGGGTGTCTCACAATGAACGGATCAAGAAAGGGGGAGAACTGCTGTATACCTTCTTTGACGGTATCGCCGAAGTGATGATGCTGATCATCAAGGGGATCATGCAATACGCTCCTATCGGCGTTTTGGCCCTGGTTTCGGTGGTCTTTGCCTCCAACGGTTCCAAGGTGATAGGATCTCTTGGGCTTGTAACCGCTGCGTGCTTTATCGGGTATGCTTTGCACATCATCCTAGTATACGGAGGGTTGATCAAATGCTACGGGGGCTTGAGTCTCCGCCGGTATTTCAAAGACGCCAAACACCCTTTCATCACCGCCTTTGTAACCCGCAGTTCCAATGGAACCTTGCCGGTTTCCATGCAAGCCGCACAAAATCTCGGAATCCCCAAGGATATTTACTCCTTTTCCCTGCCCCTGGGGGCTACTTTGAACATGGACGGTACGGCCATCTATCAAGGGGTATGCGCGGTCTTCATCGCCCTTTCTGTATGGGGACGGGCCTTTTCCATCCCGGAGATGGGGATCATCGTGGTTACTGCCACCCTTGCTTCCATCGGTACCGCAGGGGTTCCCGGCGCAGGGGCGATCATGCTTCTTTTGGTGCTTGACGCTGTGGGCCTGCCCGTTATGGCAGGAAGTCCCGTAGCCGGGGCCTATGCCATGATCCTTGGTATTGACGCTCTCCTGGACATGGGCCGGACCGCCCTTAATGTAACCGGAGACCTTTCCTGTACCACCGTAGTGGCGAAAAAGATGCAGCAACTGGATATGACTAAATGGAAAACCTAAGACTTCACTGGATCTAACATCAGAGGGAATTAGGAGGTGTACCCTAATCGAATCGACTAAAGCCCGCCGGTTAATCCCAAGCATCGGTACCGGCGGACTCATAGTCTCTTTTTTAAATGGTTTTTAAATGAAATACACTTTTTTACATACCACGTTTACCGATACTTTTTTACCTTTTTTTAAATATATAACACGCCGGTGCGGGCTGGTAGTCCATCTCATTCAGTTATACGCCGTACCTGATATATTAGTTATCTTACATATTACGCATATAGTATACGAATCTTTTATGATTTATGGTATTATCTTACGATTTAAATAAAAATAAGCATATAAACAAATAGGATTGTTTTTAAAACAAAGAAAATTGATCCATTTTCAAAACTCAGTTAGTTCTAAAGGGAATTCTGGAATAAGGGGCCAAAGGCTTGTACCTTTAAATCCTAAAAACCTATACTTTAAGAAGGTACCATGAGTATGACGAAACTAAGCACCAGGTAAGGGGATGTACAGGATGAACTATAAAGCGATCATTTTCGATCTGGACGGCACCTTGGTGGATACGCTTGCGGACATCGCTGCTTCCATGAACCGGTCCCTAGAACTGCATGGTTTTCCCCCGGTAGCTCTTCAGGAATACATCTCTAAAGTAGGCTGGGGTATATACCGGCTTGCCCTGCTCACCTTGCCCCCTGCAGTACGAGCGGGAGAGGGAGGAGAGTCCATCGCCGGTGTGGTAGCCAAGGACGCTACCCGCTTTTACGCGGAACAACCCCTGGTGTATTCCACCCTCTATCCGGGTATCCTAGAACTGGTGGCTGAACTAAAGCAGCGTCGATTCAAAACCGCGGTCTTGACCAACAAACCGGATCCTGTGGCGCACCTGGTAGTAGATGCCCTGTTTCCACCAGGTTCCTTTAACCGGATCCAAGGAGATCGGATCGGGCGCCCCCGGAAACCAGATCCCCGCTCAACCAGTGAACTCCTCCAGGCTTTGGAGGCCTCCCCGGAAGAAACCCTCCTAGTTGGGGATTCAGAGATCGATATGGAAACCGCTCATGCTGTAGGCTGCTATGCCGTGGGGGTAAGCTGGGGGTTCCGGTCCCGGTCGGTCCTGGAACAAAGCGGAGCTGCACACATCATCGACCGGCCCGCAGAACTGTTGGGCTTCTGCTCAGGAAATACTGATGAAGGGCAATCAGGGTTCTCTAAAGATTAAGAGAGCCGATATAGGTATCGTATGCTGCCTGGGCATCCTGGGCTGTTTTTTCCGCTTCCTCAAGGCGGCTATACAAGTGGTCGATGGCTTCATCTTGGGCAAGCAGGCGTTTAAGATATTCCTGGCCCTGCTGGGTCTGATTACCGGCAGCTTCCAGATTACGCCGGATCCGGTCCTGTTCAGCTATCAGTCGCTCCCGTTGCGCGTTGAGGTTGACGAGGACCTGTTGTGCGGCATCCACGGCTTGTTTCAACTCAATCCCCTGTTGCAAGGCGGAACGCACCTGCTCAGGGATTGCTTCGTTTCTGGTATAACTTATAAATGAAGGAAGGCTGAGTTGGGTCAAGGTGATCTGTTCTACCAGGGCTTGTTCTTCGGTTACGGTGCTACTGAATTCCTCAGCCGCAGGGAGGGTCTGGACGAAACGGTACAGGGTATCGGTTCTCGTATCAAAAGAGACCGGTTCTGTAAGGATGGTGTCGCGGGTAATAGGATGTTCCAGGATAAGCCGTTTGGCAGTATTGGAAGCGTTTTTCCAGGTATACTGGGTTTCATAGATCAGTTTCCGGTTAATCCTCATGATCCCCTGCTGTACTGTAACAGTGCTGATCTTTCGGGAATACCGTTGACTTACATAGCCGGTAACTGCCAACTCATCCCCATAGGAGATAAGCCGTTTTTCCTGTTCCGGGAAAAATTCGAACAACCCATCTCCCCCATAGGTACTGCCGTCGTAGACCGTAATAGGTCCTGGAGGAAGGGGTATCCCTGCGGTGTTGGTAAGCTCTGCACTGAGAGACGGATGGACCGGGCCTCCCTGGAGCGCCTTTACCCCGGAAAACACCAAGGTCTTAACCGCTTCCACAGAGGCGTCCACCAGGGGCAACATGGTACTTTGCTGTCGCGCCAGGCTTACAGGCTTCGGTAAGGTAAACTCGAACTGTTCCCCCCGAATCTGGCCCTCAGGGATTTCCAGGGCAGATCCTGTCAGGGCCCGGTTTGATTCAGGCGCTGCATCTGCATTGGGGATGGGAACTCTTTCCTTGCGTAAAGGCTGAGGGCTAGCCAGGGGGGTAGAGGCTGCTGCCCGGGCTTCCTCTTCTGCATATCTTGCCCTGGGAGCTCCCTCCCAACCCGAATCATAGGTCTGGGCCTGGGCGATTCCTGGAATAGCCAAAGGAAGGACAGGACGGGTAAGATGATAAGGGGGATAGAGGTTTTGGATGAATGAAACCGGCCGGCCGCTTACCAAGGCAAGGTTCAGATTGTTCCAGTCAGTATCGCTGTCGTTATCCACAATAGCCCAGCCTTGGAGGGTGGCCATATCCTGGGATAGGTCCAGCCGATAAGAGACCTTCCACACCGGGGTGGGGATCACATAACTTAGGGAAACCTCCCGGCTTCCTTCCCCAGGAAGCTGAATCTGTAGGTTCCGAGTATCCACATTCCGGGAGTTCATGATGAGATCCAAGGCCCGGTTAAGATCGGTGTTTATCTTCGGGTCTTGGAAGACAAAACTGCTTACTTCCTTGAGACTGATGACCCGGATCCCTTGGCCGGTATAGAGGGAGAGATAGGGTTCCTCCTCGCGACCCCGGGCTGGGACGGCTTCCGAGGTCCGGTATTCCACTCCGATGATCCGCCCCTGTATCGAAACCGGAGTATGGACCTGGATTTCCGTTCCTTTGAGGCTATCCAAGATTTCAGCGATACCGGAGTACTGAGAGAGGTCGATGCTCAGGCTTTTGAGGGTCCGGGACAGGGTCTGTTCCGAAGGATACACCACGGTAGGACTTGAAGCCGGATCCCCTATTACCAGGGATTTTAAAACATCGTTTACCTCGACTGCCTTAAAGGGAAGGGTAATTACAGCAGAACCGGTAATCTGTCCCTGATGTTCAAAGAAGCCAAGGCCAGAAGAAAAGAGGGTAAGCCTACGGAGAGGCAGGGTGTTTTGGGAAACCCTGGACGTTTCTTCAGAACCTGCCGGAACAAGGAACCGAGGTTGCGAGGCGGTGCCTGGATCGTCAAAATCTCGTTCCGGCTGATCATAGACAGCCTGGGCAGAAAGACTTCTGCTGTTCAGCAGGAACCCTAAAAACACTCCCAAGCAGGTAAGGGAAAATCGTAATGACTGATGCACGGTCCGTTCCTTAACAAAAGTGTGTTTTTATTATACTTATGAAATCAAGGGGCAGGCAAGAGGAGTACAGGACAGGGCTCTGTAGATACCATGAGTTCGACCAGGAGCAAAAAGTCCGCTGGACTTGTAGTCCGCACGTACGCGAATTGATGCTCAAGGATCCGAATAATTCGTGAACATGAGCGTTCATTCACAGACCCTTAGTATTCCATCGAACTCACGTTTTAGAATCCGTCAAGGATTGAATCACGATACACGTTCCGGTGCATTTTCTATTGATAGCTGGATATACCGGGAACCGGTGTTTTTAATCAAAAGGTTCGGTATCTTTCTTTAATCCCCTTGTGCACATCCCCAAGGACCCCATTGAACAAGCTCCCTAAAAAGAGGATATTTATAAAAAGCTATAGAAGCATATCAGGGGAGAAGCATTGGAGGACACCATGAAAGCGCTTGTTCTAGGTATTATAATTCTCTTTGGGGTGATATTTTCGGTCTTACCTACCGGCCTCGCATGGGGGCCAGATGTGTTGGCCTTTCTCAAAGGAGCTTTGCCGGTGATTGCCGCCTTTATCGGGCTGATCTCAGTGTTCATCGGTATCGCAGATATCAAGGATATGAGTGAAGCCAAGAAAGAAGAAGGCCCTCGAGAAGTAGAAAAAGAAGAGAAAGTTGACTCCCAAGAAACCCCTCGTGCATGAGGCACCGCAAGGCGAGCTGTTTATGGCGCGGAGAAGGGAATACGCAATACCTGTTGATTAAGGACGATGGCTATCCGCCCTTCCCGCAGGAGTTTGCGGTTATCCTCTAAAGAGACAATCTGGAGGGCGTCCTGACGATCGATGATGGGATCCGTGAGGTGGATGCCGAACACTCCCTGGGCAATGATCCGCAGGGGATTAGAACCTACCAAGCGGATCAGTTCATCCTCAAGCCCCGAAGGGGTAGACCGAAATATCTGATTCGGAGACACATACCGGACGATACTTTGTACCTGTTGGGGATCTACCATGCTCTGTTCGTATATGAGGTTCATATCCGTATCCCAAACCTTTGGGAAGAGACAGGGACGGGTGAGCGCAGTAACATGCTTCCCATGGACGGGTAACGCCTCATCCGCGATAATCAGGATCCCCGTATAGGGGATGGCAGGAACCGGAATGAGGATCCGCATACTATCGGCGGGCTGATTATGACGTATGAGTTCCCCACTCAGGTTGTTCAGGCTCAGGGTATACCGGGCGGACATAAAGGCCAGGTCAAAGGTTAACACCGGGGGAACCTTCTGGGCAGATGAACTGATACTATCCATACTCTTGAGGGAGAATACCCCCTGGTTTAACAAGTCCCCCAGGGTGTTAGCGGAATCAACCGGTATGGACAAGAGGTAGGGCCTTATCAGATAGGGGTATTCCCCACGGAGGATTTCCTCTGCCTGGATTCTCCCGGTAGGCAGACGGATCCCTGCAGAAGCAAGATCCATCGTTACGGTGGCGTTAATTTCCATCCGTTCCCACTCAACAGACCCGCTAACGGCAATCTTAGTTTCTCCAAAAACCAACCCTGCCAGGACAAGCAGCAGACAGGAGCATATACGTGGTTTCATACTTACCTTATCGGAGTTTTAAGGTGTTTTCCTTCATGGAGAATATCACTTAGTCCCATACCGTTAGCATTCGCAAGGACTTCAGGAGCGATATTGTAAGACCGGGCTATGGACCAGAGGGTTTCTCCTGATTTTACCAGATGAACACCCTCAAATTGCTCCCGTTCCAAGCCTGTACTAGAATCGGTGTTCAACGGTCCTTGAGGGTCCTTAAGTGCAGGGATCAAGAGACGGGAGCCAATTTTGAGATACTTGGCCTGGGTGCCTGGATTGGAATTGAGGATATGATCCACGGATATACCATAATGCAGGGACAGAGCAGAGAGGGTATCTCCAGATTTAATAGTATGAAAGTAATATTTGATGAGGGCCAGATCATGCCGCTCTAATACCTCGTAGATCGCCGCCACATCCGCAACCCGTACCTTGAGCTGATAATCCGGATCAGGGGGGGTAACGTTAAACAAGAGCTCCCGGTTAGCCCTTTTGAGATCATCCTGGTCAATCCCGGCTGCCAAAGCCAATAATCCCAGGTCTACAGTTCGGCCCACGGGGATCCGGGTCCATTCGGGATCCTGCGGCCATATTGGTTCAACTCCGAAGCGGCGAGGATTGGCCATAATATAGGAAATAGCCAGCAGTTTGGGCACGAAATGGATGGTCTCCAGGGCCAGTTCTTTTCTTGCGGAGAGGACCCAATAGTCCTTAATACCGGTTTTCTGAATGAGCCGGGTTAAGCCTCCAAGCCCGGTATTATACGCGGCTAGAGCCAGGGACCAATCCCCGAACTGCCGGTAGTTTTCTTCTAGTTTCCTGAGGGCGCCTATAGTAGACTTCCAGAAATCCATCCGTTCATCCACCCACTCGGTTATCTTCATATTATAAGGACCGATACTGTTCTTCATAAACTGCCATAGCCCTGTGGCGCCGGATTTACTTACCGCCGAGGAAATATACGCGGATTCAATCACCGGGAGGTATAACAATTCCGGCGGCAGATTCCGGGTTTCGATCTCCCGTCGGATAAACGCTAGATAGGGACTGCCTCGGCGCATGATGGCATTGAGCCATACAAGCCCTTGAGGACTGGAATACCGGCTGATGTACTGCTGGGTCAAGGGTTCCTTAAGGCCCGGTATGACCCCCTGCCATACCGGAATCTCCGGCTTTACCCGGGCTGGTTCAGTATAGGAGGCGTACCGCATTGGACGGAATACGTGGCTGAGGTCCACCTCGGTAAGCGGGGCTTCCTGAGGTGATTCTGGGGTCATCTCAATAGCTATAGGAAACCTTTCTCCCAGGTTCCCCCCTTCCCCAAGGGGGGGTTCCAGCAGTTTTGCCTCAGGAATTTCCAAGAGCAGTTCTGCAGGAAGTTCTGGAATCGGCAAGATGACATAAAAGTCCGGGTCATCCCGCACTGATTCGGCTTGCAAGGAACCGCCGTACATCAAGATACTAAGCATCAGGACCAGGAAGATCCCCTTTTTTTCAAAAAACTGACTTCCCCACCACCATGAGGGTACCAAAAACAGCGCTATCGCTAAATAGGTCATTAAAATTTCTCTCCATAATAAACTCCAGCCCACTCCCAACGGCCATGGATATCCGGATTCAAGGGAAAATAGATCTTTCTGAAATAAAAATACCAGGTAGAAATAAATTGATCCCACCCAGAGGTGCGTAAATAGGCTTCAGTAGCATTGGAACTGGTATCCAGCACATCTGCGTAGTGGATCTGATTTCCCCGCATAAAGTCGGCAAGGTTGAATTCCGCCATCCCTGCATCGTCCGTATCCGCTTGCTCCCAGGATCGAGCAAAAAAATTAACTTTAGCCTGGTACTGCCGGAGCCGGACGCTACTTCCATCGGCTAAAGCGCCCTTAACCGCATTGACCAGGCTGTTGAGATTCTCAAAGGTCCAATCCTTAGGAGACTGGTTAAAATCCACCAGTTGTTTGGCGTAATTATCCGCATTGGGAAACCCGGGGATGATGGTACCCCTATAGGGAAGGTACTGGGTATAGGATTGAATAGCCCCATTCCAGTCTCCTATTTGTTCATAGGCCTGGCCCAACATGAAGTAGGCCATCCCCAGATCCAGGAAATCAGAGAAACGGGCTATCAACTCCTCGTAATACTTGACCTCTTGTTCTGGGTTATCCACTAGGGTAATCAACTGGTTAAGGCAGGCTAAGTGAATAGATTGTCCCTCTACCATCAAATCCGGGTAATTCTTGATAATCACATCGAAGTAGAGAGCCGCCACAGGGTATGCCTCTTGCTGGATATACCCATACCCCACCATGAGGAGGTAATAGGCGTTGTAGGGATCCTGGGGATTCCGGTTCGTCCGAGCAGTAAGGAAATTGATGAGTTTACCGTATTCCTGTAAGCGGATATACCGGTTAGCAATCTCCCGAACCACTGCGAATTCAACTTCATTATAAGCAGCAGTATCCTGCGGTTCTCTCGTTTCCTGTTCTCCTGTATCTGCTTCCTGGTTTTCTGTTTCCTTCGCTAAAAGGACAAACAACTGACGCAGGATTTCCTGATCTTCCTTAGAACCGCTGATATAATAGGGATCGAACCGTACCACCTGAGCGTGGTACGAACCTGGGGCACAACCGGTGAGCCCCTGGGTCACGGCCAAGATAAGCAACCACCCTAAACAGGATGATTCTAAACGATAATGGGCTATAATACTCCTCCTATTTATCCTTGGTATATGATTACACGATTACCTTAATCAATAGAGTTTTTTCTCATTATCGAACTCTTATAAAGAAAAATAAAATTATACTTGGTCTTCATGCAGGATACGCATAACACTCAAAAAGAAAATGCAGGGAGACCATCCCCCTGCATCCTCGAATCAGGGGATCCTAGTTTTTACAAGCCCAGCAGGTACTGGTTCAAGATATTTTCCAACCGTTCCTGTTTGCCACTGGCGATCCCTGCAGTCCCGTAAACCGAACCTAGACGGGCCAATTCTTCAAGGTTCAGTTTCCCTTGAGCGAACCGCGCTCCATCCCCGGTATCAAAGGAGGCGTAGCGGTTCTTCACAAAGTTCCCCAGTTTTCCGTCGTGGATGATCCGCTGGGCCACTTCCAGACCCACCGCAAAGCTGTCCATGCCACCGATATGGGCCTCGAAAAGGTCCGCTGGATCCACTGAATTCCGCCGGATCTTGGCGTCAAAATTCAGACCCCCTGAGGTAAAGCCCCCTGCCTTGAGGATGGCGTACATAGCCAAGGCAGTTTCGTAGTAGCTTGAAGGAAACTGATCCGTGTCCCAGCCGTTCCGGGGTTCTCCCCGGTTGGCGTCTACTGAGCCAAAGATACCCAAGCTCGCAGCGGTTTCAAGCTCATGGACAAAATCATGGCCTGCAAGCTCCGCATGGTTGGCTTCGATGTTAACCCGGAAGTCCTGGTCCAGGCCATTGGCCCGGAGGAAGCCTGCTACGGTTTCTACATCATAATCGTACTGGTGTTTGGTCGGCTCCATGGGTTTAGGCTCAATATAGAACGCTCCGGTAAAGCCCTGTTTTCGGGCATAGTCCCGGGCCATGATCAGAAACCGCGCCAAGTGCTCCTTCTCTCTCTTTAAATCAGTATTGAGGAGGCTCATATACCCTTCCCGGCCTCCCCAGAAGGTGTACCCCTGTCCCCCAAGCTCAATGGTGGCGTCAATGGCAGCCTTAACCTGGGCCGCTGCAAGACTCACCACGGCAAAGTCCGGGTTAGTGGCAGCGCCGTTCATAAACCGAGGGTGACTAAAGAGGTTCGCCGTACCCCAGAGGAGCTTAACCCCTGTAGCCTGCTGCCGTTCCTTGGCCTTAACCACCAGGGTACGAAGGTTCTGCTCACTTTCCCCGGGGCTTGCCCCTTCTGGAGCCATATCCCGATCATGGAAGGCATAGAATTCCACCCCTAGCTTAGTAAAGAACTCAAAGGCTGCATCCATCTTGTGCTCCGCAGCCTCCATAGGGTTCTTGGCATCAGTGATCCAGGGATGGGGATGAGTAGGAGCCCCAAAGGGATCCGCTCCATCCGCGCAGAAACTATGCCAGTAGGCAACGGCAAAGCGGAGATGATCTTTCATCTTTTTCTTGCCCACCACTTTTTCAGGATCGTAGTACTTAAAGGCCAAAGGATTATCGCTTTTAGGCCCTTCGTAGGTAATCCTGCCAATACCGGGGAAGTACTCTTTGCTCCCCACAAAATAATCCGCCATAAAACCTCCAACAAATTGATACTATATCTACCGGGAACCGGCTCCCGGTGTCTACGAGAACCGTTCCCCTAGGTCTATCGAGAATCGACTCCCTAGGTCTACGAGAACTGGTCCCCTAGCTCTACTGGGAATCGCCTCCCTAGGTCTACGAGAACCGGGTCCCGCTCTCTACCGAGAAGGGGGTCCCTATGTCTACCAGAACCGGCTCCCGATGTCTGCCGAGAACCGCCCCCCGATGTCTACTTAGAACCGGGTCCCTGTGTCTACCGGGAACCGACCCCCGATGTTTACTAAAACCGGTTCCCTGTGTCTACCGGGAACCGACCCCCGATGTTTACTAAAACCGGCTCCCTATGTCTACCGAGAACCGGTACCCGATGTCTACCAAGAACCAATCCCCTGTCCTGTGTCTACGAGAACTAATCCCCTAGCTCTACTGGGAATCGCCTCCCTAGGTCTACGAGAACCGGGTCCCGATGTCTACTTAGAACCGGATCCCACTCTCTACCGAGAACCGATCCCCGATGTCTACTAAAACCGGCTCCCGATGTCTGCCGGGAACCGACCCCCGATGTTTACTAAAACCGGTTCCCTGTGTCTACCGGGAACCGGCTCCCGGTGTCTACCAGAACCGGCTCCCGATGTCTGCCGAGAACCGATACCCTATGTCTACTTAGAACCGGTCCCCGATGTCTACCGGGAAACGGCTCTCTGTGGCTCTAATAATCGGCTCCCTATTAGTTTAGTAATCGGCCCGCTGTCTACCGAAAACCGGCTCCAAAGTACCGTTCAAATAAGGAACCTGCTTAATAAATAGTACGCTCCCTTATGTGTACAAGGGACTCAAAGCCCCAAGGTAACGGGAATATACCTCATAGGCCCGATTGTAAGCTTCCACTGAGGCTGCATCGGGGTTTACCGTAGCCCTGCCCTCTAAGATGACGTGTTCTTCTACTAAGGATTCGATTGAACCATTCCAGCCTTGGGCTTTTTCTACTTTTTCCCAGGTCCAGAGGGCCTGGATAGCTCCGCCCATAGCCGCAGCTTCATCCCCTGCAGGAACCCGCACCGGAAGGTTCATCACATTGGCCGCGATGCTTTGCCAGAGCGGACTTTTGGCCCCTCCGCCGATGAGCCGGATTTCTTTGGCCTTGAATCCCAAGTGACTAAACCCCTCCATACCGATACGCATCCCAAAAATCGCGGATTCCAGACTCGCCCGGGCGATATTTTCCCGGTTGAAGTTGGCCGCAGTGATCCCATTAACGCTGGCCCGGCCATTGGGGAGATTCGGGGTCCGTTCTCCGTTAAAGAAGGGTAATACCACCAGTCCCCCAGCACCGATAGGCGCTTTGGCTGCCTGGGCGTCAAAGCCCTTCACATCCAAACCAAAGAGGGAACGGAATTCTTCACTAGCCACAGTACAATTCATAGTACAGAGCAAGGGCAACCAACCGCCGGTGGAAGAACAGAAGGCGGCGAGGTTTCCTGTGGGATCGATCACCGGGACTTGGGAAAACCCGAAGAGCGTCCCGGAGGTCCCCAGGCTCATGGTGAGGAATCCATCTTTAACTGCCCCGGTTCCGATGGCGCCCATCATGTTATCCCCGCCTCCAGCGGCCACGATGGCTCCCTGGGGAAGACCGAAGGTCCGGGAAGCCGCTTCAGAAACGGTCCCTGCAGCTTCCCCCGGTTCAAGCAGCCGGGGAAGATAGCCCTGGATAGCCGGGTCAATGAGATCACAGACCTGGGAAGACCACCGGCGGGTTCGGACATTAAAGAGAGCAGTACCCGAAGCATCCCCGTATTCTGCGGTATATGCACCGGTGAGGAGGAAATTGATATAATCATGGGGGAGCAGGATATGCCGCAACCGGGCAAACAGGTCCGGTTTATGGTTTTTAAGCCACTGTACCTTAGGTGCGGTATACCCAGGCCGCATGGGAAGGCCGGTCTCCGCGATGAGGGCCGCTTCCCCTCCTGCCTGGGCAGTGAGTTCTCCACATTCAGGAGCAGTAGAGGTATCGCACCAGAGCTTGACCCGGTACAGGGGTTTTCCCTCTGCGTCCAAGGGTACGAAACTATGCTGATGCCCGGAAATCCCGATGGCCACGATGCTTGCGTTGAGACTGGGGTTACTTTTTTCTATCTCAGAGAAACAGGTTTTCAAGGCTGCTGGATACCATGCAGCTTCTTGTTCTCGGGTACCGTCATTCTCTGCAATCATATCCACCGGCGCCTGTGCCCGAGCCAGGACCGATTTCTTTTCATAATCGTATATCAATACCTTGCAGCTTTGGGTTCCAAGGTCTATACCACACACAGTTCTCATAAAGTCCTCCTTAATTTTTTTATACTAACAGAAAAGAGGTATCTAGATACAGCTTGCGATAGCTCCCTCCAAGGCATCGAGATGCGGTTTGATGAGCGCAATGGGGTCGGTTTTTTTCCTGAGGATCCCCAATCTTGGGGGAATTGTTATAGTTTGACCGGTGGCTTTGGAAACCGCTTCTGTCTCCCGGGCAGGGTGACCGGTGGCAAGAACGACCACATGAGCGTCTCCACTGGATAAGTCATGGGAAGCCAGAATCCGATCTGCTGCGGCAAAGGCCACTGCTCCATGGGGATCTAGGAATATACCGTATTGTTTCCAGACCTTATCCATGATCCCCAGGGTTGTCCGGTCATCAATAGTCGCAGGAAATACCATATTTCGCATTACCGCAGGGGCTTCTTCATAAAACGAGAGGAGTCGCTCATAATTTGAAGGAACACTCACATCCAAGGCAGGAGAAACCGTGGAGATCAACTGCTGGGGTTTAAATGCCTCTCCTTTAAGAAACCCTCCAAAGGCATTATTCGCATTCATGGCAGCGATGAAGCCCCGTACAGGCATACCGAACTTCCAGGCATAGAGGCCGGCTATCAAATTACCGAAATTGCCGCAGGGTACACTGAAGAGTAAATCCCCTTTTAATTGTTTCTTGAGTTTGATGAAAGCATAGAGGTAATAAAAGGCCTGGGGCAGAAGCCGTCCCGGGTTAAGGGCATTGGCAGTGGAAATACCATACCGTTCTGCAAAGGGTTTGTCCTTGATGGCCTCGATTACCAAGCGCTGACAATCATCAAAAGTACCCCGGACTTGAATGGGAATGATATTACCCCCCTGAGAAACAAAAGTGCTGGGGTCAAGGCCCCGGATGGGTCCTGAAGGGTAGAGCAGACAAGACACGATGTTCTGTCGCTGGTAAAACGCATGGGCTATACTGATTCCCGTATCCCCCCTGGTAGCGGAGAGGACCATGCCCCGGCTGTTATTTTTCAGCAGCTCCTCCATGACCGCAGCGAGAAAGGCGATGCCAAAATCCTTAAAGACCCCAGTAGGGCCGTTATAGAGGTTCAAGAGGGAGAACCGTTCATCCAACTGCTGGATTTCAGGTTCAAAGGCAAAGGCACTTTGGGCAACCCGAGACGCGGAGAAGGGGTTAAGTTCCCCTTGAAGCAGGGGGGGGGCCACAGTGGATACTAATTCGGGATACCCCGTATCAGTATCCATATAGAGAAAAAACTGCCGCAAGTCCATTACCGAAGCCGGGACATACAGTCCCCCTTCCTGGGGCAGGCAACGGAGGATCGCATCCTTAAAAGAAACCACGACTTTATTCGATTGGGTAGATTTGAACTGCATGCATTATCCTTAGCATATATGGTTTGCTAGGGCTTTGCCGACCTTCAGTATGCTTCTGTTATTGTTATAACTGTTTTTGACTATCTCGATACAACACATCTTGCTTACGAACATACCTCCAAGGCCGACAGGTTCCTAGGTAACGTTCACTGGTTAAAGTGTACTCATAGAATCAGGAATCTGCAAGTGTACCCGGACAGGGCTGAGGTTCCTGGGTATCTTTGACAGGGTCCTGATTCGGTCATATACTGTACATAAGGGGTCTTTCAGTAGGTGCATGGATTGAAGGGGCCTCGTGGTAGTTGGTTTTACGGGTAATCATAACCAAGGGCCTGTAAAATGGGATAAGAAACAAAAGGAATAGGTTGAAATGGCAATTATTACTATCTCCCGGGAATTAGCAGCCCTGGGTGACGAGACTGCCCATGAATTGGCACAATGTTTACATTACCGTTTCGTGGATAAAGGGATGTTAGAAACCCGGATTAAATCCTTTGGGATCGAGGATCGGAAATTTCGGAAATACGATGAGCGGAGACCTTCATTCTGGGCATCCCTCTCCCAGGATAGGGATGATTATCTCCATTATCTTAAAACCGCAATCCTAACCGAAGCCAACCAGGGAAGTGCAGTCATGATCGGCCGAGGAGCTAACGTGATTTTTAAAGATGTTCCTGGGGTCCTGTCGGTTTTCCTCACCGCTCCCCTGGAGATTCGCCTCCAGCGGGTAAAGAACTATTTCCATTGTGATGATAAACGGGCCCGGCAAATCCTTGAACGAAGCGATAAGGATCGAGAAGGATTTCATCATTATTTTTTTGAGATGGAGTGGCATTATTCGGGAAATTACCATCTCAGCCTGAATACCGGACGCCTGCACCCTTCCATGTGTGCGGAGATCATCAAGTATCTGCGGGACAAGCTCATCACCGAAGAAGCGGAGTCCCAACATGTCCTACGCTTGCAGGAACTGACGCTAGGTCAGCAGGTGAAACATCACATCCTCTATGAAAAGGAAATCCCCATTCATTTTTTGGAAACCGCCGTTTCCAAGGAGCTTATAAGTCTCTATGGAGTAACCAATTCCCAAGCCATAGTAGAAGCTGCGGTTTCTGCAGCTCAAGAATTAGTCCCCCTCATGGTAGTACAGTCCGAAATGCAGGTTGTTCAGGAATACAAAATGATACCCTAAAAGCCCTTTCGTCTCCGAAAAGGTGAGCAATATCACTGCTTTGTATACTAAGGGAGTAGAAAAAGCTGGTTCATCTCCTAGGGAGTGTACGTTCTATAGAATACTTAATATATAAGTATTCTGTAATGTAGCACTCTATCCAGAGTGCAATATATAACAATGGGAATATTTTATCTAAATTGATTTATAAAACTTTTATCAGACTGGGATAATCCGAAAAAAACGAAGTACCCGGAAAGCAATATAATCAAATACCCCGATGCACACCGCTATGAGGGTGGCAAGGTATAGGTTACGTTGTTTCTTCACTTTTGCCAGCTCTTCTTTCGTACCCTCCAGTTCCGCCTTTACCGCTGCCACGGTTGCTTCCCGTCCGTCATGCTCCACCGACAAGGTAGCGCTGATTTCCCGCTGTTCCGCCAGTTGATCATTTAGTCGTCCGGCGTCCTTGAAGAGTACCCCGACGGTGAAGCATTATCTCTTTCTCCGCATCGTCCAGGCCAGACCCGCTTATCGCCGCCTCAAGGCTATCCAGTTCTGGTGTCACCTGGGCCGCATGGTGGTCTATCCGCTCAATGCTGTCCGCTATATCTGCATCGGTTACGGCAAGCTCGGTCTCGGCCTGCTCTGACACCCTGCTACAAGCAGTAAGCACAGTACGCATGGGGCCCCATTACACCGCCAGGAGTTCAAAGTGCGGGTTATCCCACCCTTTGCCCCAGGTCTCTCCGTAGCCTCCAGCGCACCAATCACAAGACCGCAAGTCTCGGCCAAGGCCCCCACTCCTGGGGGGCCGTCCATTAGAGAAAACCGGGCTTGCCGGCAATTTCCAGACATATATCAAGAGCACGGCCTCCGGTGTGGGTTGAAATCCGGGCCTTGGTTATCACTCTATTTTCCCGTTCCTTGATGAGATACAAGCCTGCTTTTTTCCGCAGGGTGTTTACCTCGGTAATTGGTTTACGTCCTTGAGCGTAATAGGCATCTTGTACGGCTTGGGTACGGTTTGTTTCGATAACTAGTACCGGGATATGTTCCTCACTACATCGGGTAAGGAACCACCGCGCCGCTTGTGCCAGGGGTTCCTGGAGGGCATCGATACTTCGATTAATTCCCATGTGCTTCTCCTCGTGTTTTGTGTTTTATAAAATCTGATGCAAGTGGTCAAAGTACTGCCGCTGCCCTTGAGACCAAATTAACGTCACCCACACCATAAGGGTACTATTCCAGGCCGTGAGCCTATCGATATCAAGTAGGGGGTAACAAACATGGTATAGAGTATCCAGGTTATTACCTCGGTTACCCATGCGGTTTGGATAAACCGTAAAGCGAAATTCTTTTTCATTTTGCTAATAGGTTATTCAATTTTTTATCAATGGATTCAACACTTCGTTTAATGTAATCCATTGCTTCTTCGATGCGTATAATCCGCCCACCATGATTTTCTCTCAGTAAACTGAGTTCTTTCTGCATTCCCTCAGTTACCGTCTGTTCATGGGCTATGCGTTCAGCAAGCTGCTTTTGTTCATCGGTGCTTTCCTTGTGAAGTTGTAATAGATACTCCTTGCCTACGTACTGGTCATTGTTTTTTTCAAGATGGTCAATTTTAGTTTTGAGGGTGGTGAAGACCCAGGTAATCATTGAGCGGAACAGTCTGAAAATCCTTGACGCACAGGAAGCCAAAGGCAGCGCACATGATTTCACGATATATAACGATACCAGGGAAAAGACATCAGTAATTCGATACCCCTTGATGCTGAGTGGGTACCTTGGGATAGAACCC
>JAITAI010000302.1 GCA_031284195.1 Treponema sp. | reverse complement strand
AGAGGGCGCCCAAATTAACAAACCCGCAAACTGTCAGACAATAATCAAGATCTGGTCGTAAGCCCCAAATGGGTGCTTTGTTCCAAGACAGACTGGCCGGCTGACCGTCGGTCGTAATATAACTTTGACTTTGACTTTGACTTGTGCTTTTGAGAGACAGACATCGTTAAAGTAAGTGTGATGTGAGGAAGTAAGTGTGAGAGTGATCCAGAATTCGAGAGACTACACACTTTTCAAGATTCATCGTGTTACTAGGCAAGCAGATGTTGAAGACTCTGCTTTGTGTGTTGTAGTTACCGTAAAATTCAAGGTAAAGCTATCCCTGTGATAGGGCCCTGAAGGCCCATAGGGTTGTGAAAGAACGCCTTTCTTACTTATATTACCCTTTACATTAAAAACAACTACCCCTCTCTGCTGCTACGGAGCAGGGGGGATTCGAACCCCCGGTGCCTTAGGGCACAACGGTTTTCAAGACCGCCTCCTTCAACCACTCGGACACCGCTCCAGGATAGATTTTAAAAATAGCCAATTAAAAAATTAATGTCAAGAGGATAAATCCCATAAATTTATTTAAAATCGCACCATAAAAAGGGATTATTATAGTATCATTATACATACAGGTGTCATGTTGATATATGACAAATCTAAACAATGGAGTATCTATGAAGAAGTATATATGTGATGTATGTGGTTATACTTATGATCCTGCTAAGGGGGATAGTACGAACGGAATCAAGCCGGGGACCTCTTTTGAAGACCTTCCTGATGACTGGGTATGTCCGGCTTGTGGAGTAGGGAAAGAGTCTTTTGCCCCTGCTAAGTAGGGTTCCTAAGAGACCCAACGTTCCTATCGTCTCTTGAAATGTCAGGAGTTTCAGGAGACGTTTATAGAAAAATAGACAAATATGAGCAGAGGGTGAAGTTGTATGTTATCAAGAGAAGATTTTGTCTTTACCATTGGGTATGACGGTCTCACGGCAGTGGTAGATAGCCAGGCTAAACAGCGATATGGAACCTGTTCGACTAGGGAATTGGCCGAACAGGGGTTTTTTCGGGCAGCTTATGCATCTGCAGTATACGCCAAAGACCAGGAAGAGGTAAAACTAGTGGTGGATATTTACAATAAAATTGCCGGGACTTCTTATACCCTAGATTCCCCCTTGGATAGGCTTTTCGGGGTCTTCCCGGTAGAGGTCAATCGTTCGGTAGTTCTGTAAAAGGTAAAACCCTTTCCTTTTATACTAATATGTGCGATATTTGAAACGTAGGTTTCCCTCAATATGCAAACATCGGTTACGTAAAGCCGGTAGCGAATTATATTAAATGAGCCTTTTGAAAAAACCTCAAGGGTTAAGAGTAGTATCATTAATTACATTCATAAAAGGATTAGTATATGTCAGAACAAAGTGTAGTACCTATTGATCAAATTCTTCCTCATAAATTGCCCTTGGTGGCCCTCATGGGTCGCCCTATATTTCCGGGGATATTTACCCCGATCATGATCGGTAATCCCATGGATGTGAAGGTTATTGATGACGCAGTGGCTAGAGACGGCCTTATTGGACTGGTGATGCTGGCCAACGAAAGTGAAAGCCCCACGATTATCGATCTTTACAAGGTGGGTACCGCAGCTAAAATCGTTAAGAAGATCAACCTCCCAGATGGGGGGGTGAATATATTCATCTCTACCTTGAAACGGTTCAAGATAAAGAAGGCCCTTAATCCGGCAAATCCCATCGTAGGTGCAGTGGAGTATCTGGATGACGAAGAGGACGATACCAGCGAGGTCAAGGCCCTCACCCGGGCGTTGATCAGCGAAATGAAGCAGATATCTGAGAATAACCCCCTCTTTTCCGAAGAAATGCGCCTCAACATGATCAACATCGATCATCCTGGGAAGATTGCGGATTTCATCGCCAGTATTCTCAACATCGACAAAGGGGAGCAGCAGAAGATCCTGGAAGTCCTTAATGTCCGTAAGCGTATGGAGCAAGTCTTGGTCTTTATCAAAAAAGAGCAGGAGCTCTTGCGCATTCAGAAACGAATTCAAAAGGAAATCAATGAAAAGATCGAGAAGTCCCAGCGGGATTATTTTCTGAAAGAGGAACTTAAGGCCATCAAAACCGAATTGGGTATGACCACTGACGCCAAAAGCTCTGAATATCAGCGCTTCAAGGACAAACTGGATACCTTTAAGTTTGAAGGGGAAATCAAGGAGGTGGTGGAGCAAGAGCTTGAAAAATTTAACCTCATGGATCCCAATTCAGGGGAATTCATCATCACCCGGAACTACCTGGATACGATTGCAAACCTCCCCTGGAGTGAACCGGCGCCAGAGCATTTTGACCTCAAGGTTGCCCGGGAGGTATTGGAAAACGACCATTATGGACTCAAGGATGTGAAGAGCCGTATCGTGGAATATCTGGCGGTCCGGAAACTCAAGCAGGATTCCAAAGGTTCCATTGTATGCCTGGTGGGACCTCCTGGGGTGGGTAAAACTTCGGTGGGCAAGTCCGTAGCCCATGCCCTGGGCAAGGAGTTTTTCCGTTTCTCCGTGGGCGGTATGCGGGACGAGGCGGAGATCAAGGGTCACCGTCGTACCTATATCGGGGCTATGCCAGGGAAAATCCTCCAGGGGCTTAAGATCGTCAAGACTAAGGACCCGGTTTTCATGATCGACGAAATCGACAAGATGGGGGTGAGTTTTCAGGGGGATCCTGCTAGCGCTCTCTTAGAGGTTCTAGACCCGGAGCAGAACAACAGTTTTCGGGATCATTACCTGGATCTTCCCTTTGATATCTCCCATATCTTTTTCATTGTTACTGCCAATACCCTGGATACCATTCCGCATCCTCTTCTAGACCGTATGGAGATCATCCAGCTTCCCGGTTACATTGATACGGAGAAACTGGAGATCGCCAAACGTTACCTGGTTCCTAAGAGTCTTATGAAAAACGGTCTCAAAAAAAATCAGGTCAAATACACCAGGGAATCCCTACTTTATATTGCTAATGGGTATGCACGAGAAGCAGGGGTGCGTACTTTTGAGAAGAACCTGGATAAGATCCACCGTAAGCTGGCAAAACAACTCGTAGAAGCGGAAGAAGCTGCAGCAGCCAAAGCCAATACCCGAAAGCAGGACAAGGTTGGGAACATCAGCGCCGAAGAAAACCAGATGCTTGAAAATGCCGGGGTATCGCAAACCATAAGCATGGTTGCAAGCGAAGGGGCTGCTCTTGAAAAGGGACCGAAGGAAAAAGGAATCGTAGAGAAATTTATAATCGATAAAAAACTGATCGAAAAACATCTGGGTAAACCTTTGTTCCCTGAGGGGGAGATTAAAAAGGCGGATCGTCCTGGTATGTCTGTGGGCTTAGCCTGGACCAGCATGGGAGGAGATACGCTGGTGATCGAGGCCACTGCTGTACCGGGTAAAGAAGGCCTTACCTTGACGGGTAAGATGGGGGACATCATGAAAGAATCTGGCGCCATTGCCATGACTGTAGTCCGAAAATTAGGAACTGAACGGTACGGTATTGATGCTGCCTGGTTTGAGAAGAACCACATCCACCTGCACATCCCCGAAGGGGCTACCCCAAAGGATGGTCCTTCCGCGGGGATCACCATGGCCACGGCCCTTTTATCCATGCTCCGCAACAAAACCATCACGCCTAAGTTGGTGATGACCGGGGAACTGAGTCTTACCGGGCAAGTGCTTCCCATTGGTGGGCTCAAGGAAAAAACCATCGCTGCCCGGCGTAACAAAGCCCGGCATATCATTATTCCTAAACAAAACCTGCGGGATCTGGACGATATCCCGGATATAGTAAAGAAAGGCATTGAATTTCATCCGGTGGAACGGTTTGAAGAGGTTTTGGCTCTGGCGTTGCCGGATTAATTTGTTTCTTCCCTACGAAACCAGTGAGAGGGCCTTGGGCCCTCCTCATTTGGGGTATTTAAAAGTAGCGGAACCTGTTCTGAAGTTATAGGAGGAAATGGGTAAGCCTATACAAATAGTGCCGAAACAATCCGGTCCTCCTGGCCAAGTGATATACTAACTGAAAACATTCTTACCCTTGCGGCTTCTGCTCTTGAGTAATTGCTTCTGTTTTTCACACATAACTCGTTATAAAAACCGCAATGGCGGGAAAAAACAGATTGGCCACCCTTTCAGGACGTTTCTATAGGGCACTTCGGGGAAATAATCCCCCTGGGCGTTTTGTACTAGG
>JAITAI010000175.1 GCA_031284195.1 Treponema sp. | reverse complement strand
TGTTATCAATAAATCCTTAAACTAAACTCAGCGGCAAGGCAGTCCCCTGGTTCAAGCAAGAAGGGTCTTATGGGCATGATACAGGTGGATTGGTACATCCGGTACAACGCCCCCTGGATACGGCAGGGAGTACGGATAGGCATGATCCAGGCATCAAAATTGAGGTCTGATCTCAGCGTAATGGAGACCTCGTTCTTGAGGTCTTCCAAGGTAATACCCGCTGCATCGGTCATAACCATCCCATCCGGGGCAAAGCCGGTGCCTGGTTCTTCATGAGGAGGCGTTACGGTATGGGCGGTCTGAAGCTTCACCAGGCGTACAAAAGATTCCCCTTCTCCGGGAAACGAAAGGTCCAGGCTGGGGATAAACTTACCGGTTTCTGTACCGGTCCCCCGGTTGATGAGCACATAGGTTACCTTGAGGGTATCTTTTCTTATTTGATAACGCTTTTCTAGTTCTATATTCCCATAAGGCAGCCCTGGATGTACCGGAAGCCGAAAATGAACCTGCTCATGCTCCTTATCCATGCTGACCAGCTCAAAGGGTTCACCTCCACAATACCGGTGGCTAAGCTGAGCCTGGGGACCTTGTAAAACTCCCTCCAAAGTATCCTGCAAAGTGAGTTCCGGGGAAACCAGATAATCCGCAAAACCAGTCCGCCTGAATCCCGGGGCAAAGGTATCCAGATAATTCCAGACCTTGGGAAGATAATCCAACTCAAAGACCGCTGCGCCTTCAAGCTGTATATAGCAGTTGATATACCCATTCCTAAACAGATACTCCCCTTCCCCGTCCAGATCAAAATCAAAATGCAACACCGAAGGGATAAAACCGCTCTGTTCCCGGCTTATCTTCTCCGCTTCCAAGAGGGCTTTGTAGGCTGCCTTTCTGATGGAGTGCCGACATACCCCTCCATAGACCCCGGGACAAAAGGCGTCAAACCCTTGAGCCTTCCACAGTTCTTCCCGGGCAATGCGTTTCCGGGATTTATCCCCCCGAAGCTGGTTGATTAATATATGGGTAAACATCATTTTGGCATAGATATGGTTTGCCTCTGGATAGTCGATTAAAAATTGCCGGACCGCAGGGTTAGAGGCCTTTCCCTCGGATAAGACCCCTGCTTCCTGGGAAACGGGAAAGTAGATTTTTTTTAAGCCCCGCAGTCCCTTAAACAGTTTTCCTGGGCTGGTAAACTCAATCTGGGACTCAAAGCTGGAAAGGTCTTCAAAAAATCGATGGAACCTCATTTCCGCTGACTCTGAAGCGCCGTTTTCGGCAAATAGCTGTTCTGGAAAAACACAGATGAGCTTCTTCCCGTCTCCTGAAACCGGGTTCTGAACAGGCCCGGTATCACCGCGGTTTTGCTCATGCACCCAGTCCTCTAACACCAGAGATGCCCTTCTTTGGGCAAAGGCTTCCTTAAACCGGTTTGAGACCGGAAAAATGGTGATGAGCTTACCTTGATCTTCGGTGATGCAGGGTTCGATTACCCCAGCCTCTACCCCTGCCAGGGTAAATTGCCGCTCCTCCAAGAAGGTATAGCCCATCCCGCAGGTACTCAAAGGCCCGACAATATGAGGTTCCCAGGCCAAGGCAGGCAGTCTGCAACCTTGAGGCCGCTTACCAAAATGCTTTCGCAGGTAGGTGGTCAGCATCTCAATCTGCCCTATCTTATCTGAGAGGGGTATGAGGGACATCATGGGTTCATAGAAACCGCCGCCGAGCAATTCGATCTGTTTTCGGGAAACCAAATCTTCCAGCAGCATGAAGAATTCTGGATGGGCTTTCTCAAGCCAATACAGCAAAACACCGGAATAATGCAGGGTCGCCTGAATTTTGGGGTATTTGTACAATGTTGAGACAAAAGGCTTTAAGTTCGTTTTATAGGCTGCTTCAAATTCATCGTCTCCCACTCCATAGGGAATATGATAATGGGAGCCTAAGATAAACCGTAATATATGATCCATGCTTTTTATTTAAATTTCCTATTATTTTCTATGCTACCTGCACACAGGTATTTTTGACTAATGCTGCTTTTTAGACCAGCCCAGCCCCGACGAGCCCCTTGAGGTGTTATACGATAGGCAAGTTCTCCCAATAGACCTTCCTAAAGAATAGTCCCATGACTTCCCCTAGAATATCCCCAAGGCGTTAAAGAAGATAAGCCCCAGGGCGGTAAAAAGCAAAGATAAGAGTCCCATAGATATGAGCATCAAAGGGCGGCCTTGCATAAAAGGAGGAACCAGCTCCAGAGAAGAACGCTTACGAATTTCGTTGAGGAGCCCCATGGAAAGCAGGGTTCCCAAAGAAAAACCCAAGGACAGGATCAGGGCTTCCATAACGGTCCGAGCGATATGAAGGGTCATCATCAGGGAGCTTAAGGCCAAGCCGTCGTAAGCAGTAGCAGGGTTAAACACATTGTATTCCGGTACCAGGGAGGGGAGCAAACGGGCGCATAGACCCTCAAGGCCCATACAGACCAAGGCGCTTAAGGGAAACAGCAGCGCATATTCCAGGAAACCAAAAGCAAGAAAGACCAGGCCATAGGATGCAAGCATCCACAGGAGGAACACCGATACAAAGAGGATCCCCAATTGAAAGAGCGGAATAGGATGGGATCGCTTCTGCCATTCCGCGATGTTGCCTATTCCCAAGGCGCCGTGTAGTACCAGATTCAAGGTAAAACCTGAAAAAACAAGCAAACCCAGCATATCACAATTCCTCTTTGATGTAGGGTTTTCTCAGGTAGCGGAACAAGGCCACCCCGTATCCCAACAGCAGTAAGGCCCCTCCGGCGCTTGCCAGGATCCGAATCGGGAACAAAGACGTCCCGTCATCCTCCCTGAAGAGTTCAGCCATCCCTGGACCCTCTCCTACAGGGAGTGAGAGGGTCATAAAACCCAAGGGTTCCCGGATTAGGGCAAGGGCGATGATAAGAAACCCCAGTATCGCGGCATCTACCAGGGTTTTAACCAAGGCCCTTTCCAGGGTCTGAGAAGCAAGATGGGCAAAAATCTCAGAACCCATGCAGTACACAGGACAGAGGAGGAGGATAAAGGCGCTTCCCAAGGCAAGGAGGGGGCTCATCAACCAGAGTACTAACAGGAAAAGGCTCCCTATGAGGCTTGATAAAAATAGGAGAATCACCCTGATACCTCGTTTCGGCAGAATCGGCTTTGCCATAAAAGCGGTAAGCACGGTCAATCCATAGACCCACAGGAGGGCAGCACAGGCAACCAGGGCAAAGGCAAATCGGCTTGAGGCGATAATCAAAAGTCCCCCTCCTGCCAAGGTGGAAAGGGGGGCATAGGAATTCCCCACGATATAGGTTTGAAACCGTCGATTCATTGCCTTACTGCTCCTGTCTGTGGGAATGAGGGACTTTCTATCCGCCGGATATAGGTTTTAATAAGTCCCCGGGGGATCTGTTTGAGGGTTTGTTCCGGGTGGTTGGTTAGGGGAAGGATCTTATCATCCACCACCTTACCGGTAACTGAAGAAATCACTGCCATACAGGGAATGAAGATACCATTACTCATCAGGGAAAATACCAGGACCCGGTCTTCGGAATCCGCCAGGGTATACCAGTTTCCCCAGGAGAGCCGGCCCCAGGATATTTGACCGGGGATAAGCCCTTCCAAACGCCGGGGGTCTTGCACTGTTTCTAAGACCTGGTTTACGGTTTGTCGCAGCAGGGTAGCCCGCAGAGACTGGGTAAAAAACCATATCCCCCCTCCGACGAGGAGGATACCGGCAATCCATCCGATGTAGATACCCCGCTC
>JAITAI010000166.1 GCA_031284195.1 Treponema sp. | reverse complement strand
ATGAAATGACCTATCAGGGATGCCATTCTTGAATAGTCACCTTAAGTCAACAGCATATTTATCCAGAGAATGGATATCCGATATATCAGGGTGATGCTGCACAGAAGCCTCACCAAGGTCTTAACCGTACTCAAATCGGGAAATAGCGAAGCAACGTCAGTCTGATTACCTTGAGATAGACGAGTTAGGAGAGGTTTCTGAGCGTATTTGAAGAGGATCAGCACGAAGCCGGGAAAGAGCATCCGGTGGGTCTTTCGGAGGGCCTGCTATTTTTTCAAGAAATGAAAACCAGAACCTGATCTACGGTAAGGGCATATATCGCCATATCATGGGAAACCCCAAAACCGGCCAGCAACGCAGGATCCGATTTGACCGGTGGAGCTGCCAGGCGTACCCCAAACTTTTGGGGCCCTATCTTTGCCCCGCAGCCCGCTGAAGTACAATTTGAGCGCAAACTCACTGCTTCTTCCTGGGAATCTAGCATACTCCTGAATATGAGCCAAGGTACATAAGGGGCCTCGGTACTTAGGAAAAAGCATAGAAAAAAGAGGGCCCTTTTTTTATGCCTTGGGTAAGCTCTTAAAAGGAACGGAACTGTGGGTACTGCCAGAGGAAGTTGGCCCTAAGGGCGTTCTGGTAGATGGTAGGGTTATTTTTGTTTTAGTTATGAACCGGTATAAAGAACCGCTTATACGGTATAACATAGGTCCTTAATAGGTATATTCCATATTGCTTTGTTTGCTTTTGTTGTGCTATAGTGAAATCATGAACCAGGAAAAAGAAGCAGCCCTATGGACCCTTTATGACGAACTTATCCAAGGGATTCCACCGGATTACCAGGTGGACGAGGCCATTCAAGGGAAACAGTGGACCATGGTTCGTTCCGGTAAGGGGGTCGGGCTGGCCATGACCCTGGCTATTGAGACCCGTCCGGTTCATTTACCGGTCTCCTGCGTGGGAATGGCTTTGGGGGTATTGGCTGCAGCTGCGAAATCCTGGAATTTTGCAGAAGCTAGTCTGGGAGTCGCGGCGATTAACGCCTACTGGAGCACCCCGGACCACGCTTCAGTGGCCTTATCCATGCAGGGGAACGGTGATGACGCCTTCACGGTGTACCGAAATCAGGTGACTGGGAAAAAAGTTGCGGTCATCGGTCATTTTTACCGTCTCGAACAGCTTTTAGGGGGGCTCTGCCAGCTTTCTATTCTGGAGAAACGACCGGTTCCTGGGGATTATCCTGATTCTGCCTGCGAGTTTCTTCTGCCGCTCCAGGATTATATCTTTGCCACAGGGGTAACCCTCACCAACAAAACCCTGCCCCGGCTCTTGGAACTCTCCGGTCATACTGGACTTATCCTGGTAGGCCCCAGCGTACCCCTGGCGCCCTCCCTCTTTCACTGGGGAGTACGGGACCTCCAGGGTTTTGTCGTTACAGATCCGGATTTGTGCAGGGCCATTGTAACTGGAGAAAATCAAACCGCCTTCATTTTTGAAACCGGTAAACGCGTGGGTCTGACCCCCGAGATGGCAGGCCATTCCTTTTAATGGTTATGAGAGCATCAAGAGGTGCGGTATGGAACGTTCGGTTATAAGCGATGCAGCTATGGCTGAAAAAGCCCTCGAATTTGACCGGGTAGCGGAAGAGGTCTTTGCCCCTATTTATCCGGTGATCGCTTCCCGGCTTTTGGAACTGACTGGGGTACACCGGGGACAGTGCCTGGATATTGGCTGTGGTAGCGGACATCTAGGCTTGGCAGTGGCAGAGGGTTTTCAGGGAACCCTGATCCTGCTGGACCTTAATCCCTATGCAGTAGCCATCGCAGACCAGCGTATTCCTCAAGAAGATCGAGGATGGATCCACGCCCTCTGGGGTGATGTCCATGCCCTGCCGTTAACCGACGCTTCGGTGGATCTGGTTGTGAGCCGGGGGGCTATGTGGTTCTGGAAAAAGGAAGCAAGCCTTAAGGAGATATGGCGGATCCTGGCCCCTGGAGGAACGGCCATTCTCGGAGGAGGCTATGGAACTGCTCAGCTTAAAACCGCAATCTACCAAACTATGTCCGTGCGTAACCGGGAAGATTTTGGAGAACAGCAGGAAAAGAGAACTCAAGGGGCTACTCCTGAAGATTACGCCCAGGTTATGGAGCAGCTGGGCATGGGAGTTCCGCAGTGTATCCACGAGGAGAGCGGGGACTGGCTCCTTTTCCGCAAGCCCTCAGGAGGCAGGGAAGGGCCATGAAACTTATCACCTTTGCCGGTCCTCCCTCAGCAGGAAAGACAGCGACGGCGATCAAAACCGCAGAACACCTCATGGGTGAAGGTTTTACCCTAGGGGCCGTCAAATTTGACTGTATTACTACTGAGGATGATGAGTTATACCGGAAAAAAGGTATCCCGGTCCTCAGGGGGATTTCCGGTAACCTATGTCCGGATCATTATTACATCATCAACATTCAGGAGTGTGTGGCATGGGGATATGCTCAAGGGCTGGACTTCCTCTTTAGCGAAAGCGCAGGGCTTTGTAACCGCTGTTCCCCGCATATTCGAGGGGTAACCGGGCTTTGCATCATTGATTGTCTTGCAGGGGTCCATACGCCCAAGAAGATCGGGCCTATGCTGATCTTTGCCGATATGGTGGTAGTAACCAAGGGAGATATCGTTTCCCCGGCTGAACGGGAGGTCTTTGCCTTTTGGGTGCGTAAGGCAAACCAGAAGGCAAAGGTCTTGTTTGTCAACGGCCTTACCGGAGAAGGGACCTTTGAGCTGGCCCGGCAGCTTAAAAACGCCCCTGAAACGACGAGCCTAGAACATGGGAAGATCCGCTTTCCCCTGCCAGTGGCCCTCTGTTCTTATTGCTTTGGAGAAACCCGCATCGGCCCTGAGTACACCTCCAGTAGCTTCCCTGCCCGGAAAATCCCAATCCCCCGGACAACTGCTTCCCAAGAGGATGAATCGTGCACAGTTTGACCCTTTTGGGCGGGCATGACAAAGAGGGCTATCCTGAAATCCTGGACGTGACCTTAAACCGGGGAGATATCCTCTGTATCGTAGGCCCTACGGGTGCGGGAAAAAGCCGGCTTCTTGAGGATATTGGTTGTCTTGCCCAAGGGGATACTCCTACGGGACGGCGAGTCCTCCTGGATCACCAGATTCCAGGGGAAGGGCAGCGATTTTCTCGAGGGAACCCGATAGTGGCCCAGCTTTCGCAGAGTATGCATTTCATTATGGATATTTCAGTCCGGGAATTTATCCTCATGCACGGAGAAAGCCGGTGCCTTGAGCCTGAAGAACCCTTGGTGGAACGGATTCTGAGCTGCGCCAACGAACTGACCGGAGAAGCGATACACGGGGATATGCCTTTGACCCAGCTTTCAGGGGGCCAGTCCCGGTCATTGATGATTGCCGACACTGCCCTTTTGAGCCCTTCACCGGTGGTGCTCATTGATGAACTGGAAAATGCCGGAGTTGACCGGCAACGGGCTTTGGAATTGCTGGTGGGAGAAGATAAGATACTCCTGATTTCCACCCACGATCCGGTGTTGGCCCTTTTGGGAGACCGGCGACTCTGCATCCAGCGCGGAGCAGTACGCCAGATTATCCAAACTACCCCAGGGGAACGGCGTAACCTGGCGTTCCTATCGGTGATTAATAAGCGGTTTTTGAGTTTACGGGAAAGGCTTCGAGAGGGAGCGCTCTTAGACTTTGATATGCCTGCTTATTTTGCAGTAGAGTCTGAGACAGACAAAGAAGAAAAAGAGGCAACCCCTCGGGTTTAACGATGAGCCGCTACCCATCAGCTTATAGAGCGGGTTCACTCTATATTATGGTGAAATTATGGTGAA
>JAITAI010000158.1 GCA_031284195.1 Treponema sp. | reverse complement strand
GACTTCCTAGAAAAGCCCTATTTTGTACAACTATCCTCGTGTTTGAACAGACGGTACGCCAGCAAGAGGCTTTTATAATACAAGTAGGGAAATACTTTGAATACCCGGATAGGTTTCTGCAAACACAATCCTATCCACTCAAGGCCATGATCAAAGGCATACTGGGATGGGTGCTTTCGCTGTTCTGCAAATATTTCATACAGATCGCTACACCACAAACGAATTCCCCCCGGAAGAAGGGCGTCATGTTTAGCGATCCACTGTTCTCCACCGGCAATGCCTTTCCCTACCAATAAGAGTGAAGGAGAGGCCTTCCTGATGGCCTCCAGGATACTGTTCTCCTGAGATTTCTTAAAGGACCCCACATACCGGCCCACGATACGCAGGTGCGGAAAGGTTTGGCGTATGTTTTTTTCCGCTTTTCTCAGGGTCTGCAACTTTCCACCCAGCAAGTACAGGGATAATTCCCGTTCTTCCAGATTGGCGAGGAGTCGGACGATAAAAATAAAAGGCATATACCGAGGCACCTGTTTATTGCTTACAAACCGGGCCCCTTTTACAAGACTTTTTGATATGGGAATAACCAAGGCAGCGCTGAGCACATACGCGCGGTATTCTTTGTTGCTGCGGGCTCGCAGGAGATCCCAGAGGGAAAGCAAGACGATATTTTTACCCCCTCCCGAGTCCAGCAAGGTCCGAATAATATCCCCTAGGTCTTTCAACCCAATTATATCCAGAGGAACCTTCAGTAAGCTTAACCGTTCTCGTAATACATCAGGTTCTGATCCACAATTCTCAATATCCACGGCGCGCGCTCCAAAAGTATGATGCGTCTAGCCCTTGAGTAGCGTATTGGGCTTGAATCATGCGAAGTCCCAGGATCCTAAGATGCCAGGGGAAGCTCTTCCAAAACCGCCTCTTCCTGCAATACCTTGAGGGTCTTGGTGGTCTGCATCAAAGCGCCGTAGGTCCCTCTTTGCAGAATTTTGATCGCTTCCTGAAGCTGTACGTCGTATTCTAAATCATATATCGGCGCTTGGGTGGTTCGGTACTGCTCGTTTCTGATAAGCCGGCGGAGCAAAACCGTATCCAGGTGATATTCCTTATTAAGCTCCCCGGCAAAGGCGGCTATCTCCGCGCTTGTGGCTTGCGGATGGGTCTCAATAAAAGCGGGTATCCGGTTCGTATTGATGAGGGCAGTGAGTTGTTCCGCATCGGCTTCGGTAAATTCCGGGAACTTTACCTCTAAATCAGGAGGGATACCGATTTTATCGATGTTTACATCACTGGGGGTATAATACCGGGCAGTGGTAATCTTGAAGCCCGATTTATCCAGGGGATACACCTGTTGCACCGACCCCTTTCCAAAGGACTTCTCCCCCACCAAGTATGCCCGGCCCCGGTCCTTCAGGGCTCCTGCCACAATTTCCGAGGCCGATGCAGAGCCTCGGTTGATAAGCACAATGACCGGTATATCCTTGGGAACCGGGGTTTGCGTTTTCGCGTTAAAGACCGTATTTTCCGAAGGGATCCGGGACTTGGTACTTACCACCAGGCCCCCATCCAGGAACAGATCGCTTATCCCTACTGCGGACTGCAAGAGTCCTCCGTAATTATTACGCAGATCCAGGATGAGGCTCCGGTAATTGTGAGCCTTAAACGATTCTATCGCCTCTTTCGCCCGGTCCAAGGTCCGGGGGGTAAAGGTGAGGAGCTTTAAGTACCCTACATCGTTTATCATGGCGTATTTTGTGGTGGGAACCTCAATAAGCGCCCGGGTCAAGGTAACGGGGAATTCAAACTTTTCGTTCCGGCGGATGAGGAGCTTGACTTCTCCCCCCGGCTCCCCTCGGAGACGGGAAAGGACATCGTCCATGCTTAACCCATCGGTGGGTTCACCGTTTATCTCGATAATCAAATCTCCGGGATTAATCCCTGCCCGCCAGCCTGGGGTATCCTCAATAGGAGCCGCCACTTCTACATAGGGAGGTTTGCCGTCGGCTCGTTCCGGCTTGGAAATATAGAGGCCCACCCCCCCGAAATTACCTTGGGTGGTTTCGTTCAGGTCCATCATTTCCCTTTCAGCAAGAAATGAGGAATAGGGATCCCCGAGGGCATTAAACATACCCTTCATAGCCCCTTCATAGAGGATCTTGGGGTCTACTGTTTCTACATAATGTTTTTGAATAAAATCAAAGACATTCTGAATAATCGAAGTATATTGCCAGCTTTGCTGATTGGCATCTCTCCCTTGGGCCTCGGCCCTGGGGGCCGATGCAAGGGTAAACATACCGCTTAAAATAAGGGTAGCCCCTATCCATAATACAGGTAAGGGGAGGGTCCATTTTTCGTGCGGTTTTTTGGGGGAAATAGGAAAAAGGTGTTCTTTCATAGTATCGTATCTCCTTTTTATTATACGCTAGGTAGGGTGCTTTGTCAGATGCTGTGGTAATACTAGCAGAATTCCCCAGACGATTCAATCCCACCCATAGTATTAGGCAAAATCAAACCCCCAAGAAGGGTGGCTCACCGTAAAAATAACCCCAAAGAAGCAGTCCGGGAAAGCGCTACCCCAAAGGGATTGGGGTGCGTCCCTGGGCTATGCCTGGGGGAAACCGAGGCTTTCGTAAAGGGGGAAGGATAACCTGCATACAGAAAACCCTCTGGCAAAGCCCCCAGGCTTCGGGGGTCCAGGCGCCCCGTAAGGCTTCGGCCCTTCGCTATACCGCTGGTGTTAACCAAAACAGCCCAACCGATCCAGCAGCATGGGCATCCATCTTAGATAGGGTTTAAAACAGCCGTAATTGGATGTCCACAAGCCGGCGGGAGGGCTGCTCCTCATACAGGGGAATCAGGGATTCCAGAACATCCAGAAAAGGGCTGCTGGGGTTTTCCAGTTTCCTCCCCTGAAAGGTCCGTTTCCGGGCAGAGGAAAGGTACAAGCCTACCCGGGCACGGGTCATGGCTACATAGAGCAACCGCTTCTCTTCTTCGATCTTTTCTATCCACCGGGCTTTTTCTTCGTTTCCCTCATATAAAGTAAAGGGTAACAGCCCGTCTTCCAAGGCAGGCACAAAAACATGATCGAATTCAAGCCCCTTGGATGCGTGGATGCTCATGATCTGTACCCCTTCCCTGCCCGGTTCCATACCGTTGGTATCCCCTCCGCTCGACGCATCGCTGACCGCCAAGGTATCCAGAAACTCAGGAAGGGTAGCGTACCATTCAGCTATGCTGATGAGCCGATCCACCAGTTCCTGATGGGCTGCGGCTTGTTTCGTCTTACGCTTCTGAGGAAAGCCTTTCCAGGCCCGTTTGACTGCTTCTGCGGGGGAAGGGCTTTCTTCGGCAATCCCCCAGGAATTCCGCAGTATCCCGAGGAGGGAACTGATCGGTTCTTGTTCCCACCACGGCTTTTCACCGTTCCGTATAAAAGGAATACCGTGGTCTCCTAGGGCCTTGGTGATGGGCGCTGCCAGGGTAAGGGTACGCAGCAGGATGGCGCAGTCCCCCAGGCTCCGGAGTTCCGGTTCTCCCCCTTCTCCAGCCACTGCACTGTCCAAGGCGAAAAAGGTCGTCCCTCCGATGAGCCGGCCTATCCGCCGGGCAATGCCTTCGGCTTCGGATTTTTCAGTAGGGTATGCGGCCCGGAAAAGATGAGCCTCCCCAGTGGTACCTATAAGCGA
This sequence comes from Treponema sp., assembly GCA_031284195.1. Lineage (GTDB taxonomy): Bacteria > Spirochaetota > Spirochaetia > Treponematales > Breznakiellaceae > JAIRLU01. The sequence continues at coordinate 2,246 of JAITAI010000158.1, read as the reverse complement.
GGTACACATCAGTTTTCCCGCGGCATTACTGATAGGCTTAGCACAGCGAAAACTACGGGTGAGTTGAAACCGCGCTGCCTGGGGATAATCGTAACCGAACCGGTCGATGAAACGGGTATCTGAACCGCGAAAACGGTAAATGGCCTGATTAGGGTCCCCGATGACCCAGAGAGCAGCAGCAGGACCACGCCCCTCCGCGGCCAAAAGACGGATAAGGACATATTGGGCAAAGTTTATATCCTGATATTCGTCCACAAAGATATGCCGGAATCGCCCTTGATAGGGGGAAGCCTGCGCTGGGTCTTTGACCAAAAGCCCCACGGTTTCGATCAAGAGATCCTCAAAATCCAGAGCAGCCGCAGCTCGGAGACGCTGCTGGTACCGGTGGTACCTGTACTCCAGTTCTGCTTGAACCTGGGGAAAAGGGACCGCTTCCTGGTCATCAGGAAAAAGTTCCGCCCAAGCCCGGTTCGGCCTTTCCTCACCAGGCAACAGCAGGAACCGTTTCCGGGTTTCGATGTATTTTCCCAAGCTCTGAGGCCGTATCGGTCCAGGCTGCTCTGCACCAAGTTCCTGCAAGAGGGCATCCCGTTCCGCCTCAGTCAAGATACTGAAAGATGCCATACCCCGGCTTTCCCTTTGTTCCCTTAGAATAGAGGCGCAGAGCCCATGAAAGGTGCTAGCGGTGATACCGGCATCTCCATTCCCAATGGTCCGCATGATCCGTTCCCGCAGTTCCCAGGCAGCTTTGACGGTAAACGTTACTGCCAAAATGGTCTCAGGAGGGGTCCCCTGCTGTACCAGCCGGGCAATACGGGCAGCCAGGGTCGCTGTTTTTCCTGAGCCGGGCCCTGCGATGATGAGGGCGTATTTTCCTTCATAACCTATCACCTGTTCCTGTTCAGGCTGCGGGATAAAGCCTTGAGGACTCAAGGGTTTGTCCTCTATCGGGCTTGGCAGGGCTTGCTGGTTTCTTGTTTGGGGCAGGGGTCCTGTTCTTCCTCTGTTCGGTTTAGCCGGTGAAGTCCCTCGGATTTCTGCTATGCCAGGCAGCTCATGGGAAGTAGAGACTTCTCCTGGCGGAAAGGCCCGGATGATCCCGTATTCCCCGTCATAGCCGGGATGTATAGAGACCGCTCCCCGGCGCATCCGATGGATCCCCAGAGCCAATCGTTCCCCGGATAGACCGGGTGCAGCGAGGTCTTCCAATGCCTCCTGGGGCATATCCATAAGCAGGGAAAGCTCGCTGCCCCCTTGTTCGATGAGGCTCCGGTAGGCCGTTTCCACCTTCTTTGAAGCGCTGCCCACTTCCAACAGTTCTCCTAGGAGTTCTTTTAAGGGAATGAGGGACCGATAAGGCCGCCGGTTGGTGCGGGTATAATCAGCCGGACAAGCGGCCCATTCATCCACCGGAAAATCCGCCAGTTCCAGGACCCTGCCCATCACCCCCCGGGTAAGCGGCTTGTGGCAGACTGGACAAATACCCGAAGCGCCTGCAGCTTCTTCGGGGCTGAGATAGACGGCGCATTTCCGGTGCCCGTCATAATGGTACTTGCCTTCTTGCGGGAAGAATTCTATGGTTTCCAAGACCCCCATTTCCCCGCTGTCCCGGCGCAGGGCTGCGGTCAAGGAGGGCAGTCCCATATCCATGGCAAAAACCGTACCTTCCCGGCCCAGCTTCTCCGGCGCATGGGCATCGGAGTTGGAGATGATCGAAAAAGGATCCAGGGATTTAAGGGCCCAGTTCATGGGAGGATTGGAAGAGAGGCCCGTTTCAATGGCCGGGATGTAAGGCGTAAGGTCTTCATAACAAGCGGCAATAGAATCAAACCCCGACTGAGCCCCTAAGGCCGAGAACCAGGGGGTCCAGATATGGGCAGGGATGAGCAGGGCCTGGGGGTCGACCTCAAGGAGCAGGGCCAGCAGATCCCGGGAATCCATACCCAAGATAGGCCGTCCGTCGGATCTGATATTCCCGATGCGTTCCAGCGCAGTTTGAAAGGCTGCGGCTGCGGTGAAATTGCTGAGGATCACCAGGTGATGCACCTTCCGGGTCTTCCCCTCCTTTTTATAGATGGTACTGATCTCCCCGGTGAGCACAAACCGGGGAACCTCAGCGCCCGGCGGCTCGGGTAATCCCTCGATTAAAGCAGGCCCTCTCTCAAAATCCCGGCGAATCCCTGCTTTTAAGGTATAAAACCCTGCTTCTGCATCATCCAGGTGTTCCCGTAAGGTTTTGAGCCATA
>JAITAI010000132.1 GCA_031284195.1 Treponema sp. | reverse complement strand
ATACGCCGTCCAAACTCGAATCCAATCAGACACACCCCTAGGGTAATGCCTCCAATAAGCGCAGCAGGTCCCCAGATGTCCCGGTTGAGTACGCTAAAAGAAATACCCACTGCCAAAGCATCAATGCTGGTAGCCAGGGCCAGAGTGAGCAGGGTCCCCAACTTTCGTATGTCCGTCCCCTTCTGAACAGTATCCGCTGATTGGGCGGTACTGACCGGTTTAGAGAAAAAACCTTCCTTCAGCATCTTAACCCCAAGGAAGCTCAAAAGTCCGAAAGCTATCCAGTGATCATAGGCTTCGATATAAACCGCCAAGGTTTTCCCCAGAAACCATCCGGCCACAGGCATGATTAACTGAAATAACCCAAAGCAACAGGAAGCTCGCACTATATGAAAGGGTCGTAAGCCTTGCACCGAGATACCGGAACTAACCGAAACCGCGAAGGCGTCCATGGAAAGGCTCAAACCGATGAGCACGATAGAAAACCCCATCAGAGCCTGCCGGAATCTATGATCTTATATAAAAACATATCCATTAAAAGTCTCTCAAGCCCCACGCCGCCAGAACGGACGAGCATATCATACTCCCCAATCAAAGAGAGGCAGGTATCCACCCCTAACAGATCGTATCTTCGGCTTGCCTGCTCGTAATCCTTGCGGACTTTGGCTGAGGCAAGCCCGAGTTTCTTAAATTCAAACTCGCTGGCTTTCCCAGATGCAACCAGGCTCAGGTAATCCCGGAGCTTCCTGAAACACCAGGCAAGACCTGCCAAAAGAGCCACCGGCGATTCTTGAGCTCCCAAGAGGGTATGGAGGGATTCAAGACTTTTGGCAAAATCCCCGGTACTGATACGGGAAAACAGGGTAAAGGCGGATTCTTCCCGGGTATGGGAAAGCCATTTTTCCACGGCCTCCCCGGAGATCCCTTCTTTACCTAGAAACAACATGAGCCTTGAACATTCCCGCCTGAGCGCGTCCGTGTTATTCTCCACCAACTCCAAGATCGCCTCTATGCCGTCTTCGCTGATCTTGAAGCCTTTCCGCCTGAAAAAAGAAGCCACCCATTCCTGTTTCCGGTTTTCAAAGAGTTCCCAGAAAACACGCTTGTTTCCCGAAGGAACCGAGGTTTCCAAGATTTTGGCTAGGCTCGTGGTTTCGGATATGAGGATGAGGGTGGTATGCTCCTGGGGGACTTTTAGATACGCGGCGAGAATCTCCAGATCCTCCTTTTTTTTCAGGACCTCGGCATTTTTAATGAAAATAAGCCGCTGCTCGGCAAACAGGGAACTGGTCCGTAATATGGCTACCATGTCTTGTACCGGTGTTTCTCCTGCATAAAAAGAGGTTTCTTCCGGTACAGTTCCAGAAGAAACCTGTAAGCTCTGGCGGATTTCGTGGATCGCCTCTTGCTTTTCGCCGATTTCCGGCCCCAAAAAAAGAAAACACCTACCCATAGCGCATCAGTAGGAACGGATGATGGTAACCACCCGGCCCAGGAGCCGCAGGTCCTGATGAACCTCGGGATCTCCCGTACAATAGATAGGGGTATAGTGAGGATTCTCCGGCTGCAATCGAATCCGTTTTTTTGCTCCTTTTCCCCTTTTTTCTATAAAAAACCGTTTCAAGGTTACTCTATCATCCAATTGAACCACGGCGATTTCTCCATTCCGTAGGGTATCCTGTTTTTGCACAACCGCCATATCCCCATCCAAAATACCTGCTCCTTCCATTGAATCTCCCTGGACCCGCAGGGCGAAATAGTCCCTCCTGCTTGTTCCTTTTGCTTTTGTTGCTAATAGAGAACAATGCAAGGTAAGGAAACCATCCCAGTTTTCTGCAGCCATAATAGGCCGCCCTGCTGCAACGACCCCCAGTATGGGAATCTGCACCATGTCCATAGAAACATAGGTTCCCGTCTTAGAAACAAGCCTATCCTGGGTAATGATGTTCATGGTTCGTGAACGCCGTTGCTCCTGTTTCAGGTACCCTTTCTTTTTGAGGGCTAGCACATGGTCATGGGCACCTTTAACGGAAATAGAAAAATACCCGGCTATCTCCCGAATCGTAGGAGGATAGGCATGGGTCTGGATATACTCCCCGATGAAATGCAATACTTCCCTTTGCCGCAGGGTAGGCTCTTTCATCGTTCCGTCCTTATGTTGTATTTGCGTAATTTAGCATGCAGGTTACTGGGATAAATCCCTATGGCTTCTGCGGTGCGGGATATGATACCCCCATGTTGGGAGAGTTGAAATTCCAAATACCCCTTTTCAAAGGATTCTTTTGCCTCATTGTACTTCAACTGCATGATAGCTGAAACATCGGGAAGAGGAGAGGCAGGTGAAAAAGGGGAAACCAATTCTGGAACCGATGGATTCCGGGGAAAGGCGCCCCAGGATCCGGGATTTTGCTGCAAAAGGGCGAGAATCGTCTCCTCCCCGATGATCCCCCCGGTATGCATCACCAGGATACGTTCAGCGAGATTCTGCAGTTCCCGAACATTTCCCGGCCACTGGTAGGATTGGAGTAATTGTAAGGCCCCTGCATCCAGGTCAAAGGCCCCTGAAGCGTAGGAATTCCGCCCCAGCTCATGCAAAAAATGAAACAAGAGCAGGGATATGTCTTCAGGCCGCTCCCGGAGGGGGGGTACATAAATCGGCAGTACATTAAGCCTAAAAAACAGATCCTGCCGAAAACGGCCTGCTGCACATTCCTGTTCTAGGTCTTTATTGGTGGCTGCCACAATACGGACATCCACCTCGAGGGTTTTTTCTCCCCCGACCCGTTCGATCTTCTGTTCTTGAATCACCCGGAGTACCTTGGCCTGGGCGCTGAGGGACATATCCCCGATCTCATCCAAAAATAAGGTTCCTCCACTTGCCAATTCAAACCGGCCCTTACGGCTTGAAACTGCATCGGTAAAGGCCCCTTTTTCATGGCCAAAGAGTTCGCTTTCAATAAGGGTATCGGGAATCGCCGCGCAATTCAGGGCCACGAAAGCCTTTTGGGAACGGGAAGAGCCCCGATGAATGGCCCGAGCCACCAGCTCTTTTCCTGTACCGTTCTCCCCGCAGATGAGGATCCGGGCATCGCTTGCCGCGGCTTGTTTGATCCATTCCCGGAGCTGCTCTGTTTCCCGGCTCTGACCGATTATTTCATCTCCCTTATGGAGGGTGTTCTTTTTCAAGTCCCGGTTTTCTCGCCGCAGCTTCTGTACCATAAGGGCGTTCTGGCATACGGTAAGCACCTTATCCAGGGAAAGGGGCTTTTCCAAAAAATCAAAGGCCCCCAATTTTACCGCCCGGACCGCCATATCCACATTGGCATGGCCGGAAATCACCACTACTTCGCTCTCCGGCCAGCCGCTACGGATCTTTTCCAAGGCTTCCATACCGCCCATGCGGGGGAGGAGGACGTCCAATAAGACGAGGTCAATGGGTTCCCGGCTTATACATTCCAATCCCTGAACCGCATCTGCTAGGGCATGTACCCGATACCCTTCATCTTCCAAGATCGAGGCTAAGGTACTGCGGATCCCTGGTTCATCGTCAATAATAAGGATATTGGTCATGATGCCCCTTGCTCTTTACTGGGCAGGGTCTCCACCGTTGTTCCTGCCACCGGTAGGTCCACAAAAAAGGTGGTTCCCATACCGGCTGCAGAATTAAACCAAATGCTTCCCCCGTGATCATGCACAATCCGTTCTACAATGGGAAGTCCTAAGCCGGTTCCTGTTTCTTTAGTCGTAAAATAAGGGGTAAAAATCTGCAAACCTTCCTCTGGGGTAATACCCTTTCCGGTATCCATGATGCTCAGTCTACAATAACGGCTCTCCCATTTTTTGACAAGATCCGTTCGGATTTCCAGGGTTCCCTGATAATCCATGGCATCAATACCGTTATTGATAAGATTGGTCAGGACCTGAGCCAGGCGGCGCCGGTCCATGGTTACCTGGATATCCCAAGCAATATGGCTACTGTTGAACTGAACCCCCAAATAAGATACCCGATAGGAGATAAGGATCTCTTCCACGATATCCCGAAGCGGACTTGAAGTACGAGAAGGTTCCAGAGGACGAGAAAGGGTTCTGAATTCAGTAAGCAAGGTGGAGAGGCCTTCCACTTCCTGTAAAATGGACAGCATAGAAGTTTCAAGGATTTCCCCAACCTTTTCTGGTTTGTTACGCCAACGCCTGAGTACCCGTTCTGCGGAAAGCTTGATAGGCGTGAGGGGGTTTTTTATCTCATGGGCAAGTTGTTCGGCCATACGCTGCCAGATGGATATTTTTTCCGCCTTGACCTGGGAGGCTTGGGATCGTTTCAAGTCTCGGACCATGGTATTAAAGGAGCGGATCAACAGTCCCAGTTCATCTTTTCTGCGGGCCAAAATGTGGATGGAAAAGTCTCCCTCTGCCACTCGCTGGGTCGCCTCGGTGAGTTCCACAATGGGCTGGGTTACCCGCCGGGTGAAGGATATGGCAATGATAAGGGTCATCAAAATGATAGGGAAGAAAAAGACCACAAAATAAAAGATCAGAAGCGGTTGTACCTGGATCTGGATGGAATTGATGAGTTCAAACCGGGCCTTTTCGTTTTCTATGATGGTGACCGCCTGGTCAAAACCCGTTCCCAGATGGTAACTGAGAACCCGGGCTACCTGTTTCTGGGGATACACCATATACCGGATAATGTCCGTATCCCGGGGTATTTCCCGTGGGATAAATCCCTGCTGCTGGGCCGGCAGTGCACTGAGTTCTTGAGCCGCTTCTCCCCGAAAGCTCAAGGTTTTCCAGGTCCCATCTTCCTGTAAGGCAAAATCTTGGATCGCCATGATTCCTTCGGAGGCAAGTCTCTTGGGGAGATCAGGGGAGGCTTCCCCCTCTGCTGCACCCTGAGAGGCCATAAGGGAATCAAAATCCTGATCCTTGAGTAGATTTTCCACTTTCTCTACATGCAAGGAATAGGTTTCCAGGGCGAATTCTTGCGCCGCCTTCATAGCAGCATCTACGTCTATGGTCTTCCAGAACCGTGCCAATTCCAGAACAGTCTGGCTGCTTATAATGATAGCCGGAAGGGATGCAAAAATGACAATCAGGATAAAATAGGCCAACAGCCGGATATGGAACCGGTTTCCCAACTGCCGGGTAATAAGCTCCCTGAATAAGCTCAACAGGGAAGCTCCCAGCAAGACCACCAAAACCGCAGGAATCGTAAAAAATACGCCGAGATCCAAGATGTCCGGCACCATACCGCCCTGTAAAATTTCAGGAAACACGGTCCGCCAAAATAGGATCGTTACAATACTCAAAAGCAGATAGATGAGTATCAAGCCTTTGATGTCAATCAGTGCATATTTTGGGTGGATGCGGACCGTTTTCACCGGATTAGCTCTTGAGGAAGGGACTACTCCTCTTCAAATTTCGACTCAAAAAGCTGGACTATGACTTCCATGGCTTGATTTTCATCCATCCCATCGGTAATAACCTTTATGGCAGACCCATACGCTGCCCCTAAGGTAATGACCCCCATGATAGATTTTGCTTTGATCCGGTTCTTGTCTTTTTCAAGATAAATAGTACAGGTAAAATCTTTTATGGCCTGTACCAACATTGCCGCAGGCCGGGCATGAATTCCTGCCCGATTAGATACGGTTAGTATTTTTTCTACCATCACCTCATTCCTATGATTACATTGTTTCCAGTATGGTACTACAGCAGTTTACCTTTTGTATATCACCTGTTCTGAGCGCTTCATATCACGTCTTCGGTTCCGAAATAGACCGAACGGGCAGGATCGCTTTCGATCCATTTGAGGATATTCTGGTTGAATTCCCTGGCTGCATTATAGCCCATCTTCTTGAGCCGTTCATTCATAGCTGCGGTTTCTACAATAACGGGGATATTACGGCCTGGTTTAACCGGAATTTCCAGTTTAGGAATACTGACCCCCAAAAATTCGATATACTTGTCATCTACGCCCAGACGGTCGTAATTTTTTCGTGAATCCCATTCCTCCAGCATCACCACTAATTGTACCTCTTTCCGTTCCCGAATGGCCCCCACGCCAAAGAGGTGGGTTATATTGATGATCCCCAAGCCGCGAATTTCCATGTGGTGTCCCACAATCTTATTAGCCCCTGCGCCGATGAGGATGTTGCCATTGACACAGTGCAAATCCACCACATCATCTGCCACCAGGCGGTGTCCGTGTTTAATAAGCTCTAAGGCGGTCTCGCTTTTTCCCACCCCTGAATCTCCCAAAAGGAGGATCCCCAGGCCGTATACCTCTACTAAGACTCCATGTACACTCTGGCGGGGGGCAAAAATATCGGAAAGAACCCGCATGAGCCGGGTATGAAATTCAGTGGTACTCAAATCCGTCTGGAGTATCGGACATTGGGCTTGCTCGGCCATATCCAGGAAGTTCAGGTCCGGCATGAGCTTATGAGAAAAAATACAACAAGGAATAGGATAGGAGAACATGTGCTTGACGGTTTCCAGCTCTCCTTCGGCGGCCAGTTTTTTGAGGTACGATACTTCTCCCCGGCCAAACAGTTGAATCCGTTCATAAGCAAAGGAATCATAGAACCCCGAAAGGGCAAGTCCCGGCCGGTTCAGGTCCGAAATGCGGATCTTTCGGCCTAAGCCTTTCCTCCCTCCCAAACAATGGAGGTTGAGGGCATTATGTTCCTTCAAATTAATATCCAGCAGGTCTAATACGGTGAAATCTTCTGCCATATAGTAATCATAGCTTAAACCGAGGGGGTCTGCAATGGAGCGCCTTAG
>JAITAI010000112.1 GCA_031284195.1 Treponema sp. | reverse complement strand
AGCAGTAACTTAATACCAATAGAGTGGATACCGATAGAATAAACACCGTCTTTTACGGCCATTACTACCTCGTACATAAAGTTAGTGACCAGGAAATCAGTTTTAAGACCTGCTTAGTGCAAACCTACGGTCCGATGGACGATCTCGAACAGGCTCTCAAGCTCAAGTCCTAAAGCTGCGATTTTCAGCAGAACAAACCGCCGATCCTTTTCCCACCGTGGAACTGGTAAAACCGCCGGGTGATAGCAAGTATCTCTGATTTTCAAAAAAAAGGCAATCGGTTCTGGTAGACTGATGGTCCTAAAAGACAAGAATAGGGTCCACCGATTACCCTGATTTTCACCGATCTATGAACCCTTGGGATACGAAAAATCCGTGTCCGTGGATATTCCTTATTGCTCTGTTTAGGGCAATCAACCTACCCGGCTAATCCTATAGAAAATTTCCGGCAGGTATAGGAGGCGCAAGAGGCGCTCATATAGAAATTTATCCTGCAAGATAAAGGCAACGGGGGTTCGGTAGCTAGAAACCTTCCAGGGACGTTGGAGGGCTTTCCAATCCGATTACGTCTAGATCAATAGCCTGTGGAGGGGTCCGCTTCTTCACGCTTCCTTATTGGTTTGCTTCTGGTCTATCCTGGCCCGCCCATAACGCTTCTTGCTTTAGGGAGACCTTCCCGGTATGCTGTAGCCTTATGGATAAACTCGTCATAAGAGGAGCCCGGGAGCACAACTTGAAAAATATCGACCTGGATCTGCCCCGGGATAAACTCATCGTCATTTCCGGCCTTTCAGGATCCGGTAAAAGTTCCCTGGCCTTCGATACCATCTTTGCCGAAGGGCAGCGGCGTTATGTGGAAAGCCTTTCTGCATACGCCCGGCAGTTCCTGGGCCGTATGGATAAGCCCGACCTGGACTACATCGAGGGACTATCCCCGGCTATTTCCATAGAACAGAAAACCACCCACCGAAACCCCCGTTCCACCGTAGGAACGGTTACGGAGATTTACGATTATTACCGGCTCCTCTATGCGAGGATCGGGGTGCCCCATTGTCCTCAATGCGGGAGAGCCATCCGGGAACAGCCGGTGGACCAGATCATCGATACGATCCTCGCCTTGGAACAGGGAAGCCGGATTCAACTCCTGTCCCCGGTGATCCGGGGTAAGAAGGGGGAACACCAGAAGATCCTCGAAGACGCCCGGAAGGCGGGCTTTGCCCGAGCCCGGATAGACGGGCTTATGGTGAACTTCGACGACGGGACCCTCATTAAGCTGGACAAGCAGAAGAAACATACCATTGAAATCGTGGTGGACCGGCTGGTGATCGGCCCGGCTATCCGGTCCCGGCTTGCTGAATCCGTGGAAACCGCGCTCCAAGCATCGGAAGGGATCCTCCTGCTCCTGGTTCAGGGTACCGGAGGGGACGAAGAACGGTTCTTCAGCCAGAAAAACGCCTGTCCGGACTGCGGTATCTCGATCCCGGAGCTCCAGCCTCGGCTGTTCTCCTTCAACAACCCCTTCGGGGCTTGTCCGGCCTGTTCAGGCCTGGGGGCGAAACTGGAGTTTGACCCTCACCTGGTGATCCCCGATAGGTCCCTTTCCTTTAACCAGGGAGGGGTCGTGCCTTATAATCCGGACTCTGCATGGCACCGCAGCCGCTTTGAGAGCCTTGCCCGGCATTACCAGGTCAGCCTGGACACCCCCTTGAAGGAGCTTCCCAAGAAAGTCCTGGAGGCGATCCTCTACGGCAGTAAAGAAGAGATCGACATAAGCTATGAGAACCGGGACAAGACCGGCCGTTTTGAGTATCGCGTAAAGTTTCCTGGAGTGCTGGAAGATTTGAAACGCCGCTACCTGGAAACCCAGTCCCCAGGGATTAAGGAATGGCTTGAGAAGTTTATGAGCCAAAAGCCCTGTGAGGACTGCGGGGGGAAACGGCTGAAACCAGAGGTCCTGGGAGTAACCGTGGGAGGAGCGGGCCATCGGGCCCTCAATATCTGGGAACTGACCAGCCTTTCGGTGACGGATTCTCTGGCTTTTTTCGATACAGTCCAGTTCAGCGATACGGAAAAGCAGATAGCTTCCCAGATATTGAAGGAGATCCGTGCCCGGCTGGGCTTCATGAAGAACGTGGGTCTTGAGTACCTCACCCTGGAACGCAAGGCCGCAACCCTCTCAGGGGGGGAGGCTCAACGGATCCGGCTGGCCACCCAGATAGGTTCCAGCCTTGTGGGGGTCCTTTATATCCTGGATGAGCCTTCCATCGGCCTGCATCAGCGGGATAACCAACGGCTCATTGATACCCTTTTGTACCTGCGGAACCTGGGGAATACCCTGATCGTAGTGGAGCACGATGAACAGACCCTCCGTACTGCGGATTACATCGTGGACTTAGGGCCTGGCGCGGGAGTTCACGGCGGCGCAGTGGTGGGCCAGGGGACCCCCCAGGAACTCATGCAGGTCAAAGAGAGCCTCACCGGACAATACCTGGCAGGGAAGCTCACCATGGACATACCCCCGGAACGCCGGCAGGGAAAGGGGACCTTTTTGCGCCTTACCGGAGTTAAGGAACATAACCTGAAAGGGATCGATGTAGCCATACCCTTGGGGGTTTTTACCTGCATCACCGGGGTCTCAGGCTCGGGAAAATCGACCCTCCTTTCGGATGTGCTCTACCCAGCCCTGGCAAATCACCTTCACCATACCAGCCGTCCAGAAGGGGCCTATAAAAAGCTCGAAGGAGCGGAGTTAATTGATAAGGTGATCGATATTGATCAGAGTCCCATTGGCCGGACTCCCCGGTCCAACCCAGCTACCTACGTGGGGGTGTTTTCGGGAATCCGGGACCTTTTTGCCGGCCTCCCAGAGGCAAAAATGCGGGGTTACAAGAGCGGCCGTTTTTCCTTTAATGTCCGGGGGGGAAGATGCGAGAACTGCCAAGGAGACGGGACCATCAAGATCGAGATGAACTTCCTCCCAGATGTGTACATTACCTGTGATGTGTGTCATGGCCAGCGCTTTAACAAGGAAACCCTCGAAATCCGGTATAAGGGCAAGAACATTGCGGATGTGTTGGACATGACCATTGAGGAGGCAACGGACTTCTTTATCCATATACCCCACATTGCCCGGAAGATGAGTACCCTCCTCTCGGTAGGTCTGGGCTATGTCAAGCTCGGACAATCAGCCCTCACCCTTTCTGGCGGGGAGGCCCAGCGGGTGAAACTCGCCCTGGAACTCTCCAAGCGTTCCACTGGTAAGACCCTCTACCTGCTGGATGAACCCACTACCGGGCTGCATTTTGCGGATGTGAAGCAGCTCATGGAGGTGATCCAGCGCTTAGTGGATCAGGGCAATACAGTGGTCATGATCGAGCATAACCTGGATGTCCTGTTACAGGCGGATCACCTCATTGATTTAGGCCCAGAAGGAGGAGACCGAGGCGGGGAACTCGTGGCCGCTGGTACCCCGGAAGCTGTAGCTGCCCATACCGGCTCCTATACCGGCCAGTACATCAAAGGCCTGCTGGACCGGCGCTGATGCTGTTGGCTATTGAAGGAAGGCTGTTTTGAAACAAGGGGAAATCTTTCAGTGCTTTGACCGGGTTAAGTGCCGCATGGGTCTCCCGGATACCTGCATCAACGGCCGCTTTAGTAAGTCTTATCCCCTGCACCGCACCGTAACCTGTCCAGAAACAGAAGGCGCGGGACTTATCTTGAAACCCTCTTTGGCGGGTATGGTGATCCCCATGAACGGGAGGGATTGCGCTCTTAATCAAAGCCCCGATCCAAGGGGAAACCACTGAGGCGGCCCTGGAGAGGGAGGGTATCTATTAGGCTATGTGGAGCCTCACCCATAGCCTATGTGGAATTTTCCCCGAAGGTCTTCACGACCCTTATGAAGCGCCGGGGTTAAGTTTCTGACTATACTGCATACTGCCATACTGGAAGAACGGAACCGGGGACCGGGACGGCCTTTCTGCGGATTGACGCTGTACTGAGAACTGAAAACCGGCAAGACCGGCGAAGCCGTTGAAGGGAAGCCTGGAGGACCTCATGGCAGTAGGGGAACAGGGCGAGGATAAGGGAATCTTAAGCCGATGGGATGCAGAGGACGCCCGGCCTTTGACCCTAGGATTATTGCAGCGGAAAATACATTCCCTTTATACTGGATGCGGAGGTAAGGCCATGGGGGGCGTTCTAATACCGGTAGATTATGAGAAGATTATCTTGAGGGCCGAAGCAGCGGCCTGGAAACTTCCTGCCATGGGAATACCACTGTTAGCCCCAGTAAGACCCCTGGAAATCACCGGGAAGTGAGCATGGGAGAGGCGGTATGGGGTAGCCAGTGGAGCTGGAAAAGGGGTTTCTGCTGCTTGTTTCGGGTTCTGGGAGCAGTACAGCTTGGGCTTCTCCTCTTCCTTCTTGGATTGAGCCCTTCCCTGTATGCCCAGGAGGAGGCGCCGGAATCTGAGACCCAGGCAGCCCCAGAGACCTCGCCGGCTGAAACGCCGCCTCTTGACCTTACCCAGGTTTCCACCTCTGCAGGGGAATCGCCAAGCCCGGAACAGCAGATCCTGGAAATGGATATTAAGACCTCCTCCTTGGCGGAACTGGCCGCATGGTGCCGGAGCCTCGGTTTAAGTGAAGGAGGAACCAAGGAGGAACTAGCCAACCGGCTCCGCAGCTACTTTACCCTCCCCCTTCCCCAGCCGGATCAGGCAGCGCCGGAATCCGCTGAAGGAACCCCAAAACCAAAAAAGCAAACTGTTATCACCATTGAATCTGCCAGGAGTACCGAATATTTTACGCTGGAGGTGGTAGATGAAGAATATGCCCGGCTACGAGGGAATGTGGTGGTGAGCCTCAAAGAGGAAGATGCGGTACACCGGATTAGCGCAGAGGAAGTCCTCTACAACCGGACCCGTAATGTGATGAGCGCTTCTGGAGGAGTGGAATACCGAAAAGAAACAGGGGATACCATTGAAACCTTTAAGGGAGCGTCTATCACGGTGAATCTGGATGATTGGTCCAGTATCTTTGTCGGAGGGGTTACTGAAAAATCCGTTACCGATAACACCACGGCCTATGAATTTGCAGGAACCCTGATCTCCCGCAGCGACGAAGAAGTAACCATCATGACCCATGCGACCATTTCAAACGCCAAGAACCCTGATGCCCTCTGGTCCCTGCAGGCCTATAAGCTCTGGCTCTTGCCTGGTTCGGATTGGGCGGTGTTGAGTGCGGTCTTAAAAGTAGGGGAAATACCGGTGTTGTATATCCCCTTTTTTTATTTTCCCGCAGACGAGATCATTTTCCACCCGGTGGTGGGTACCCGTTCCCGGGAGGGCAATTTTGTACAGACCACCACCTATGTCTTGGGCCGGCCTAAGACCAATCCTGCATCGGAAAGTTCCATCTCTAAGATATTAGGCAGCAGCGCTGATATGGAAAAGACTCGGCAGGGCCTCTTCCTCCGCAGTACCGGTCATAAGTCCCGGGATCCCAACGATACCCGGCTTTCCGTGCTGTTTGACGCCTATTCAAACTTAGGGGCCTATCTGGGAACCGAATTGATCCTTCCCCGGAAAGGTATCTTTGGAGGTATGGATCTCTCCGGGGGCCTTGGGTTTACCCGTACGATCTACCAGCTCAGTTCTGGATATTCCCCTTTCGCCCAGTATGACGGTTCAGACGAATGGAACAAGGCATATTTCTTTTCTAAGGAAATTCCCTTTCGGTACCGCTTGAACACCAAAGGTTCCTTGTCGGGGAAATACGGCTCCTTTACCTGGGCTTTCCCGTTTTATGCCGACCCTTTCGTGGATCAGGACTTCTTGGACCGGAGTGAAGAAATGGATTGGATTACCATGTTCAAGGGGGATACCGGAGAAGAAGAGACTACTACCACTTCGGCCTTAGGATCCTATGAATGGCGACTGAGTGGGGCTATCACCCCTTCGGTTACGGTCCTTAATCCCTATGTCTCCTCTTTTTCAGTTTCCAACTTGAGCACCTCCCTGTCCTTTCGTACGAGAACCTCTGCCCTGGTATCTGCTGCTTCTCCGGCTTCCCCGGAGCGGGTCTTTTTCTTTCCCGATAAAATAACCCTGTATTCGTTTAGTACCTCCATCGCCGGAACACCCCTGACCATCGGAGGCCCGAAGACCAGTCTTGCACCCAAGACCGATACGGAAACGCCGGATCCGTTCCAAGGCATAGGGATCCCCCGTTCCCCTTGGGAATATCCAGAGGAATCCGAAAAAGTTGGAGATAATCCAAGCCCTGTGGATCAGTTGACCCCCCCGAAACTATCCCAACAGTTTACTATTCCCAAAAGCGGGGGACCCCGCTTGGCCTTTGATTACCGCTTCGCCCCTACGGGCGCTTCAGAACTGCAATACCGGTCTTCCCTCCAGAATTGGCCTGAGCGCGAAGCTATTGATTGGCAGGAAGTTTCTTCTATTTTGACCACCTTTGGAAGTGACGGGAGTTTAGGTTTTACCCTCAGCCAGCCAGAAACCAGTCTGTATACCAGTTCTCTGCATTTTTCCGGTAATGGCCGATGGCAGGGATATACCCATATTAATGAAGAAGCAGAAGAATTTAACACCCCGCAGGCCTTGGATAATGCCCGTTTAAGGGCCTATAACGCCACCCTTTTTACCACCTCCTATGATTTTTCCACTACCGTAAAACCCTTCTACTTCGATTCCATCTGGGGAAACACCAATTTTCAGTACAGCCTCAAGGGTCTTTTGGTGAAGAGCATTTTTGACGGTACCAGTACGGATCCCTCCTGGGATCTGCAATACGGTAAATGGGATAAAGAGGATCTCACCACCCATCAAGCCGCTGCGAATATCGCTGCATCGGTTATGGATAAGGTCCAGAATCTGACGATTACCGCGGATATACCCCCAGAGGATACCACCCTGGCAGGAAATGCGATCTTTAGAGTTTGGCAAACTGAAACGACGCTGCGGGGTAAAATACTGGAACCCTATGATATAGAGAACCGAAAATTCGAACCGGTGTATTTTATTGAAACCCTCCGATTCGGCGCTCATAATGCCAGTTCACTGCAGCAACAGGTAACCTATGATCCGGAACTCAAGGAATACACCAATTTTACCACCAGCCTTTCATGGGCATGGGCCGGACTCTCCGCTTCGTACACGGCCATCCGTTCCCGGACCTATACCCTGGAATCTACTGGCTGGGTCCAGTCTACTGCAGAAGAGACCTTGAATCCCCTGGATTTCAGGCTAGGCTATACCAAAACCTTTAAAAAAGACAACCTGTGGAACAAACGGCTTTCTTTTTCTTTTAATGTCAATTCCAATGTATCCTTTGATTTGCAACGGTATACCTATTCCCGGTATTCCTTCATCATGGGGTTTACCCTAGGGATCTCCAATTTTCTTGATATATCCCTGAACACTACTTCGGAGAATGCCGTGGTCTTCCGGTATTTTCAAAATCTGCCTTTTTTTGATCTGCCGGTGGAACTGCCGGGAGAACAGAACTTCCTAGTGGATCTCTTTAATTCTTTTCGGTTTGATGATGATACCTTGCGAAGAAGTTCGGGGTTCAAATTAAAATCTTTCAGACTGAATCTGGTCCATCACCTGGGGGATTGGAATGCCAAGCTGGGCATCACCTTGTCTCCTTATCTGGATCAGAGTGGCAGCAGGCCGGTGTATAAATTCAACAATGAAATATCCTTTCTGATCCAATGGGTGCCTATCAGCGAAATAAAGACGGAAATAACCGCTAATAAAGACAAAATTGTATTTAAATAGCCCCCCCTGAGCGGGCTGGGGGTGTGGAGAAGACGCATCCATAATGGACAGCCTCCTACTCGATGGTAAGCCGCTGTTTTACATACATAATAGCCATGGTCGTAATATCGTCGGACTGTTCCGCTCCATTGGCAAATTCGGTAATAACCTTACGGATAGCCTCATCAAACTGTTCTGGGGGCAAATTGCGGTATTTATTCGCGGCTGCAAGGAAAGCTTCGTTGCCAAGCTCCTTACCTTGGGGATTCATCGCCTCGTTCACCCCGTCGGTATACAGATAGAGCTTATCCCCGGGGTGCAGTTGCAATGCACAGAGTTTATACCTACATCCCTCTATTACCCCCAGGGGAAGTCCCTTTTTAAGTTCCATAAATTGATAATCCCCTCCGGAAAGGGCAATGAGGGGGCGGTTATGCCCCCCGTTGGCATAGCTCAACATGCCGGTTTTAATATCCAGGGAACAGACAAACACGGTAACAAACATACTTCGGCTGTTATCCTCGCAGAGCAGGTTGTTTACCTGTTCCAGCACCGCCGCAGGATCAAGCCGCAGCAGGTGGGTCTTAAGCAGCGTCTTGGCGATAACCATAAACATTGCCGCGGGTATACCCTTCCCGCTTACATCAGCTATGACAAAGGCAAGCCTTGATTCATCCGGATCAAGGTAAAAGAAATCATAAAAATCGCCCCCCACCTGTTGGGCCGGTTCCATCCGCGCGAATAACCCGACCCATTCGGAGCTTTTGAATTTGGAAGTAATATGAGGAAGCATATCGTTCTGGATATCCGCTGCAACAGACAGCTCGCTATTGATACGTTCCTTTTCGGTAGTTACCCGCGCAAGGTTTTTAATATACTCTTTAAGATCAAAGATCATCCGGTTAAAGGCATTGGCAAGGTCGGTAATCTCGTCTTTGCCTTCCGCAGGGATGCGGGTCTCCAGGTCGCCCGAACCTACTCTGCTGACATTGACCACCAGTTCCTCCAGGGGCCTGATGATCGTGAGGGACAGGACAAAAGACAGGGCCGTCACCAATGCCGTGATAACTGCGAAGATAATGATAAACTGAGTCAGGTGCAGCGTATGAGTATAGGTAATGCCGGAAATAATAATCATGGTCAGCAACGAAACAAACAAAATGACCGCCATTATTTTAGTTCCTATTTTGATATTTCTGAACAGGTTTATTCCCCAGATTTTCCGGCGGGAGGCAAGTTTTGACTGAAGCTGCTGGTAGGTATTGGTATTTTGGGAATACACCCTTTTCAGAAAATAGCCGAATAACGTAAGGTTGTTTCTCATCAGATTGAGCAGGATTGAACTATCCAGTTCATATACGGTTACGTCGCCCCTGGCCTTAATCGTGGCAAGCCGCCGGTTGCCTGTTAAGGCTGCATATTCGCCAAAGTACTGGCCCGCTTCAAGGGCCACATTGATGGCCTTTTTGTCCTCTCCCAGTACAACCGCCTTACCGGCCTCGATAAAATACATGCTTTTGGCGGTTTCCCCATAGTGGCAGATTACCTTGTTATGGGAAAATCGTTTGAGTACCAGGTGGGCCATAATTTTATTCAGCCATTGCACGGCCTCCGGGCTATCATCAAACTGAAAAAATTCTTTCATATACGCTTTGGATATTATTTTGCCTTCCATATTTACCTTATTTAACCTTTCAGAGGTATTATTGCAGTATTATAGGATTTTGTATAGACGCGGGTCTCCCGCATAGTCCTTCAGTACATCGGCGAATGCTAGGTTCCCGTTCCGGCGAGTACTAGTTATGCCCTTCGAGGCGTGCTAGTAGCAATAGGGTGGCTAACTCCTGGTTTTGTGCAGAAATACGAATTGCTATACGTTTGTCCGGCTATGCAGTATTGCGGTACCTTCCCTTTCATGATATGGTTTAGATGGTAATGATATATTTATTTTTGTAGGAGGATTGTATTATGAAAAGAACCATGAGGGCCATGGGTATTTTAGTGCTCGTTCTGGGACTTCTATCCCCGTTGTATGGGACAGGAGGAAAAGAGAGTTCCGCTTCTGCAGGTACGGTAAACCTGGTAATGGGATCATGGCGGGCCGACGATGTGGTGCAGATGAACAGGCTGCTGGCGGAATACAAGAAGGTGAAACCGAATGTTACCATTCAGTTCCGGCCTACCAACCCCCCGGATTACAATGCCACCCTGCGTTTGCAGCTTGACGGGGGTACCGGGCCTGACCTGATGTACGCACGAAGTTATGCGCCGGGTCGCGAACTGTTCAACGCCGGATACTTTGCCGATTGTAGCGACATTCCTGGGGTTAAGCAGAATTTCAGTGCAGCAAACCTTGCTCCGTGGCAGACGCCTGAGGGTAAGCTGTTCGCCGTTCCTTTTGCCGCGGTTTCCCATGCAGTGTACTATAATAAGACTATTTTTCAGAAAGAAGGACTTGCAATTCCCCAAACCTGGGAAGATTTCCTTAGCCTCTGTGAAACCCTGGCTGCCAAAGGGTATACTCCCCTGGCCAATGGGGTAGCCGAGGAATGGGATATTCTCGAGGTATTCTACTTGGGTATGCTCCCCAACTTTGTGGGGGGCGGGACCGATCGGGCTGCTTATGAATCTGGGGTAAAGAAATTGAACGACGCCAACTTTGTTGCCAGTTTTCAGGCCATGGCCGATGTAGCCAAATACCTTCCCAAAGGCTTTGAGTCGGTTACCTACAACGATTCTCAGGCGCTGTTTAACACCCAGCAAGCGGTGATGTTCATGGATGGGTCATGGACCGCCGGTGTATATAAGGATGCTCCCTTTGAATGGGGACTTTTCGCCATGCCCGCACCCCAGGGTCGGCCTACGCTCATCACCTTTCATCCTGATATGGCGATAACCTACAATAAGGCTACCAAGTATCCCAAGGAATGTCAGGAATTTCTCGCATGGCTTGCCTCCCCTGAAGGCGCTGCGATTGCATCAAAGGCTCTGCCTGTAGGCTTCTTCCCTATGATTAACGCCTCCATTACCCTGGATGATCCTCATGCTAACGAGTTTCTTGCCCTCAACCAGGGTAAGAATACGGATGCCCGTTTTGTCTGGCCCAAGTTCCTCGACCTGTATGCGCCGATGAATCAAGCGGTCATCAAAGTATTGAAGGGTGAACAGACCCCGCAGCAGGCGGCCAATGATATGGAAACTGCCGCTGCAACTATGCGTTAAATCGGTTTTTAAGGAGGGCCTTATGGCTGTGAAGTCTCCAAAGCATTCCACTCTAGGAAATGGAACAATAGTAACCTGGCTGCCCTATATAGCGCCGGCTTTGCTGTTCTATGTGGTCTTTATGGCCTGGCCGCTCCTTAATTCCCTTTGGTTAAGTTTATATACCGGTTCGGCAGGAAGCCGCCGTTTTTCCGGTCTTGCTAATTTCATCAAACTCGTTACGGTTCCCCAGTACGCTGAACGGTATTGGGGGGCTTTTGCCCATACCTTTCTCTTTTTCTTTATCCATCTGGCGGTTCAGAACGGCTTGGGTATCATCTTTGCTACCTTGCTGACCAGCAAAAATCTGCAAGGCCGGGAATTCTATCAGACCGTCATTTTTATACCGGTTACCCTGGCCGTTCTCGTAACCGGTTACCTGTGGAAGCTCCTCCTTAATCCGGTGTGGAGCGGTCCTTTTCTGCAAAAACTCCATCTGGACTTCCTGGTCCGTCCTTGGCTAGGGGACCGGTTTACTGCCCTTATGTGCGTGTCTTTGGTCTCCTGTTGGCAATGGATGGGTATACCGACGATGATGTTTGTGGCAGCCCTGCGGAACATTAGCGAGGATTACTTTGAGGCGGCTTCGATTGACGGGGCAAGTCCAATACAGGTATTTTGGCATATCAAACTTCCCTTGATTAAATCGGTGCTTGGTATGATCGCCATTCTTACCTTTGTCAATAACTTCAATGCTTTTGACGTGGTTTTCGCTATGGAGAACGCCAATGGAGCGCCGAATTATACCACCGACCTTATCGGGACCCTGTTTTACCGGGTGGGCATTGCAGGGCAGCATCCAGTGGGGATTCCTGATCCGGGGATGGGAGCGGCTATTGCGACTATTACTTTTGTGGTGCTCTGTTTGGGGGTTATACCGACCCTGCGGGCAACGCAGGGGAGGGACTAAATGAAGCGCCCTTCTCTTGCACGGCAAAATCTGCATATCCCTGCTCACCTCATTTTGGGAATCTGGTCGTTGATCGTCATCTTCCCCCTGTGGGTGATGGTGATAAACTCGTTCAAAGATCGACTTTCGATTTATCAAAACCCCTTTGGGCTTCCTAAAAAATGGAATATCGCCAATTACGGGATGGTGTTTTCGGACGGCGATTTTCTGGTTTACTTCAAGAATAGTTTCATCGCCGTAATTCTGTCCCTTATGATCCTGCTCCTCACCGGCGCACTGGCAAGTTATGGGCTGGCCAATTGGCGAGGGAAAATTTCCCGGGCCCTGTACTTTTTCTGCATAGCCGGTATGATGCTCCCCATCAAAATCGCCTCCATACGCCTCTTAGAACTGGTTAAAATGCTGGGACTGCTGAATACGATCTGGGCCTTGATACCGATCTACGTGGCTATGGGCATACCAGTGGCCATATTCGTTTTAACCGAATTTATCCATGCCGTGCCCTATGAATTAACCGAAGCGGCCATTATCGACGGAGCAGGACGTTTCGGCATTTTTCTCCGGATCATCGCCCCCCTGTTACGGCCGGCTATTGCAACCGTGGCTATTTACAACCTGGTACCCTTCTGGAACGACCTGTGGTTTCCCCTTATCTTCATTAGTGATGACCGGGCCAAAACCGTACTGCTCGGGGTAACACGGCTCTTCGGTCAGTATCAGACCGACTGGTCCAAGGTACTTGCCGTCCTGACCCTGTCGGCCCTTCCGGTTATTGCCCTCTATCTGGTCGCCAGCAAACAGTTTATTAAGGGTCTTACCGCCGGAGCGGTAAAGGGATAGGGATAGAAGATAGAAAACCCCTGTAGGACCTTCTTTTTCGGTTTTTGGTACTTGCATTCAACAGGTCACCTGGTGAAACCCTCTCACCTATAGGTGATGGCTGTATAAGGTCAGTTATACAAGTCAAACCGCTTTCCTTGGGGTCAGCCTGGTGCGAACTGGCGAGTCCGTAGCAGGAGCAGTAAGTGCCGCAGAGGTCCAATACATTTCCCCATGAGGAAGTGATGAGCAATAACCCGTACCTTTTGCGGATTCCGGTCAAAACTGGCGCAGGTTTATTTCTTTGTGTAAGGGAACCGGTTTCACAACGGGTATGAGTTTTGAAATTGGCTCTAGGATATGTATGGCGAAACAGCTGACATCGTTTATGGCCCAGCATATTGTAACCGGGAACCGGACTATCCAATCATTGTAGGCCATACCTTTCTCCTTATTTGGGGTTCACATGAGGTATTTGCTGACTCAAGTCCAGGACATCCAGACTATAATCCCGGCGCCCGCTGTTTTTCATACCTTATCCGATCAGGGGTATTTTTTCGAGTAAGGAGAAGAAGCGATGGCTCTCCCAATGACAAGATAGATCCGTCAAAACAGCTTTGGCCCCTGGTGCATCTGTAACGGCTTTCTCACAACTTACCTGAGTTTTGAAACTGGCTCACGGGGCCATTCCTGCATGGTTCAGTTCTCCGTTCCTATTCAAGGGCCACTCCCAGCCAATACCGGGTCTCACTCATCTGGGCGCTAATACGGCCCAAGGATACGGAACTGGTGGTTTCCGCTACAAGCCATGATTTACCTTCCAGGGTAAACCGCGCGCCGGTTCCCGGCAGATCCGCAAGACCCATGGCGTGACTGTACTGAGGAGAAACCATGATAGCTGCAGGGATATTGGCCTGTTCCAGTATGAGGGCCCAAAGCAAGGCCCGGCTGTCGCAGTCTCCCCGGCCCTCTACCGCAGCGCTTACCAAGTTCACAAAATCACTACCCAAGAGGTTCCGTTCATAAGTAAAGGACTGGACCCAATTCAGGGCTTTTTCCGCCAGGTCCCGATCTTCCAATTCCGGAATATTCCAGAAACGTTCCAGCATAAAGGCTGCATGGGCGAGGCGATCAAAGGAATCCCGGTAAATGGCCCGATAAAAACGAATCCAGGCTTCTTTCCACTGAGGTGAAGCGATATATCGCCGGAGGATACGGAATTCCCGATCTACCAAGGCTTGAGCTGCAGCCGCATCATGTTCGTATATGAGGGCCTCCACTGCTAGACCTGCCAAGGGTACCTGCTGCTGAGTACCACGGGGATACTGATACTCCGTGATGGGACCGGGAACCAACCGGTCCTGGGGACTGGGAACAATCGAATCCAAAGCAGAAAAATGGATATCTGGGATATTCCCCCTCTGGACAGGCCCATAAGCCAAGGCGAGTAACAGGGGCTTTTCTCCTGTTTGCTCTGGGGATTCCAGTTCAATACAAAGGCCCCATCCTTGGGAAAGACCGTGGATCCCTGAAAACCGTAATTCCATGAGGACCGCCTGTTTATGGCGATAGGTAAAGGGCTTTATGGCTCCTTGGCTGTTCAAACGCCGTTGAACATCCGCTGCCAAAACCGCTACCGAAGGATAGGGGTTCTTTGACCGGGAACCATCAGGCTGGAGGGCGCCGGCATACACCACTAAATCAAGCTGGGTTTCCTCTTCCTGAAAACGAAAGGAGAACCGGCCTTTTCCGTCACCTTCCATGAGCTGATACCCTTCAGGAGGATCGATGCGGAAGCCCCAGGTAGGGGACGCTATGGGTGAAGCGGATAATAACACCGGGGAAAGAAGCAAAAACAGGAGAAACATACCCGTACCGTAGCAGCGGATCCGGGCAGGATTATTTCTAAATACCATGATAGTATAAGTTTCGACCATTTTAGGGTTCATAAAAAAGATAATTAAGGCGAGGTCAATGTTTTGTACGGTTGAGAGGCCGGTGGACTAGGGCCCTCCAAAGGGCTTTATATGCAGCGGATCAGGGAACTCGCTCTTGAGGAAAGAAGGTTGAAACATATATCCTTACTTTTTGAAAATACATACTGCATCGTCCTCAACAAACCGGCAGGGCTTGCGGTACAGGGGGGAGCCCGGGTAGGGGCATCCCTGGACAGGATCCTTGAGGAAACCTGGTCTCCTCGACCGCTGTTGGTTCACCGGCTTGACAAGGATACGTCGGGTATCATCCTCGTGGCAAAAAACCGGGAAGCTGCGGCCTGGTTTTCCGCCTTGTTTTCCAAGAAGCAGGGGATCCGTAAGCACTACCTCGCGGTCTGTGTCGGCAGACCTCCAGAAGATTCAGGTACCATAAGGTGCGGCCTTGCAATTCGAGGAACCCAGAAACAGGCCGAGACAGGCTATACTCGACTTGCAGGGGACCGGGATTTTTCGCTCCTTGCCCTTGAACTGGGTACCGGCCGTATGCACCAGATCCGCCGGCACCTGGCCCGGATCGGGAACCCGATCCTCGGGGACGATAAATACGGCAATTTCACCCTCAACAAGGAACTGCATAAAACCAGGGGGCTTACCAGGCTTTTGCTCCATGCCTCACGGCTCGTCATCCTCCAGGGGGAAGACCCCCTGGGATTTTCCCTGGATATTACCGCTCCCCTGCCTGGGTATTTCGAGACGTTTATCCAGGGTTTTAAACCCCTGCCAGGGGGAAACCCTCAGAAGGATTGGTCAAGGATATAGCGCCCCTGCAAAATAATTGCATCAGGTAGTGTTTTTACCTTATCCGCTCTATGCGGCCGTTTTACCTCATAGGATGCGTACCGCAGTTGTAATACCGCTTCCCGTTCCGGCTGTTTCGAGGGAGCCTTACTTGAACTCTCCCCTGATACCGTTTCTTCCGTATCTCATCCAGTATCCGCTCGTTTTCCACTGTCATCCGGTTTTGTACTATTTTGTACTATCTTGATGAGAAACGTTTCTTTCAACTCTTGCGCCCTGGTAAACACCTCATACCTATCCCCCTCCCGGTTACTCATATCCGGGGGAATGTCCGCTACTCTTCTCCAGCCTTTACAGCCATTGAAAATACTCTTGCTCCTCTATCGGCCGTATTTTCTTACTCTCATGGCTTACTGACCCATCCTTCGGTTCTACCCGGTTATACCCTGACTGGTCTCATACCCCCAAAACCAGCCTGTCGGCAGTTACCACAAGGCAACTATGGACAGTAACTCTCAACGTCTTGTCGCTGCTATAGCCTATCCCTTGGGTCTTCAGGGTGGGACTTTCTTACAGAGTAAGGAATACAGTTTAGCTTCGTTGCCGTGAGCCGTGAATGGAATGTTAGTAACTGGGACCGAAACGCCTCATTTAACGGTGAATACCACAATAGCGGCAAGTTCTTGTACATCCACGCCAGGGTCGCCACGCCGGGTATCGCTTACCCGGACGAGCCAAATGCCACTTTGGTTAATCTTAAACCGCACTCTGCCGCTCTGCTTAGTTGTTTCGGTCAACGCATAGCTGTTTTCCCTCTTTGAGTCATACCCATTATACGTTGCCGAGACTTCTGCATTGCCTAAAGGCTGGCCCTTGTAAAATACCTGAAATTCCGCGTTTTTACCCTTGGCAATCTTTGCGGGATTGGTAAGGGGCACAATCTCAAGGGTCTGTCCCAGGGGATTTTTATACGCCGTATCCTTGGGATCCGGAGTCAGGTAGGTTTTTGAAAATTTGGCGTAGAAGTGGGATCTCCCTATGGTCTTTTGGGGATTCGTCTTGGCTACTTCGTCACGCCTTCCATCGGCGTAGCTCCCATCGGTAAAGATGCAGTAGTAGGCTCCGACGCGGTTGCCCACAAGGACCGCAGGGGTATTGTCTTTTAAGGTATAGCTGGTTTCGTAGAACAACTGCCCCTGGTTCGCAGTAAGGGGAAGACTGGTCTTTCCCTCGCTCTGCAGTACATATACATCGTTCACCGTCCCAGGGGTCTCAATCTCCTCCCCTACCATAAAGTAGTGGGTCGAAAGTACGGCAAGAGGGATGGTGTCTCCGGCTTTGTAATCCCTTACTTCCCGGGGAATCACGAAAAACTCATGGGATCCGACTATGCCCGCTGCGGCCATTCCTAGTAATACCGTCAAAAACGCCTTTTTCATCATTACACCCCTTATATTCATTTTACGCATCCCTTAAAAACTCCAGATGAAATCAAGCTGAACCTGATTCATGATATAGCCGCCTTTGGAGTAGGCATTGGCCACGTAACTGTCGTTATAGAAGTAAACCTTGTCCCTTAGAACGAAGGATAGTCCTTCACCAATGGTAAAGGTAAGGCTGGGCTTTAGGTAAAAGCCCTTGAAAATCGAGTCCCTGCCGTCAATTTTGTGACTTGGGTCGTAACTATGAGAAGGAAGTCCGTCGATGTCGAATTGGGTTTCAAGACCTGCGGCAAGCCAGGAGAAGATTTTGTAAGTACCGAAGAGCCGGATTTCGTGCAGTTTGTAAGCGGTTACTTCGTCGGCTTCTCGATAGCCTACCTTGTCAAACATTGTCAGGTGATAGCGGGCCCCAAAGGAGAGGTTGTAGAAGTAGTCGCAAACAGCGGAGAAGTAGAGGTCATATCCGGGCATAAAGGTTTCTGCATACTCCTGCTGGGCTTTGCTGTTCAGGGTAGTGGACTTAAGCCCCGCGAGAATCCCCGCAGCTTCTTTTGAGAGACGGTTATCAATGCCTAGGTTGCGCAGTTCCCCTTCAAAGATAAAGCGGAAATCCAGGAGGGCAGTAGCTTTTATCCCAAAGAGGAGGTCTATCCCGTGCCACAGCTCCTCTCCCGGATAGAGGAGGTTGTTATAATAGAAGCCGTTCGGTTTCATCGAAACCGAGAGGCCGCCCCAGCGCTCGTGGATGTACAGCGCTCCGATTCGGGTCTGGCTAAAAAGGCTTGTAAGGCTATCAAAAATGCGATTCCGATCAGCCTCCGCCAGGGTGTTGGTGTTCTGGTCTATCCCGAAGTATTGGTCCCCTCCCAGATAGGTGCCGACATCCCAGGCCACGCCGAAGAGGAGTCCGGGAATCTTCCAGGGCGTTACCGCGAGGCGAAGTCCCCGGACCGCATCGTAGTCGCTGTCGGTGGCAGTATCCTCCAGGGCAGAAGTACCCATAATGCCGTCGGCGATAATACCGGCGGTTACGGTAATCATGTTGTCCCACAGGTTAAACCAGCCGTAGGCATTGGTAAGACCGAAATAGTTAAGGTCTTCATCCAATTCCGCCTTCCCGGTCGATGAATCGACCAGATCGAAAAGGGGGCCAACATTTTTGCGGAGGGTGAGTTTTATCCCCCCCTCTTGGCGGGAGAACACCGTGGAAAGTTCGGCCCGAAGACTGGTGCCGTCGGCGAAATCGTCCCCGGAGGCGCTTCCGCTACCAGAGGAAGGGGCGCTGCCCCCGTGACCCGGATGAAACCTTTTGGGAGGCGGAGAGAAGGTTTCATCCCCGTCTGTTACGAAGCGGGAGTTGTTGCGGGAGTCGTCAAAGAACACCGTGGTTGGGGCATCTTCCCGGGTATCGGTTTCGGTCATAAGGCGGACTTTAAGGGAGCCCCCAATTTTAAGATTGCCGCCCAGGATCTGCAGGGATGTGGCATCCCCGTGATCTTCATCGGCGGGATTGGGATGGGGATGGCCCCAGCCCAGGATGGTAAACAAGCAGAATACCTGCAGAAACAGAGCAGCTTTCTTCATGGCTAATACCCTTCGATAGTAACGTTGATGTTGCGCATTATGCTGCCGTCACCAGCTCCTGTGGCGGATTTCCAGCCCTTGCCTTTAAGACCGTCCACCCAAACCGCGGTGTAGGCGGATTTAGCGGCGTTGGGAACGCGAACCGTAACCTGCTTGGTCCCGGTAACTCCATCGAATATCTTGGTCCCCAGGGACGGCAGGGTGGCTCCCAGGGTGATGGTGAGGTCCCCTGGCCCGCATTGGGCGAAGGCTTTATCCCCTATCGAAGTT
>JAITAI010000101.1 GCA_031284195.1 Treponema sp. | reverse complement strand
GGCTGGTTAGAACAAAAATTATTTTTTTTCTTTTGCTTAGTAAGGGTATGTGGTTTCTTGCTGCTCAGGAAATTGTTACTGCGGAACGGTACCTGCAAATGGTATCTGAACGATACAGTACCATTCGCGATTATGAGGCTAAGATCCTTATCCGTTCCGGAGGCACCGATATGGTGGGGACGATAAATCACCTGGTTCCCTCGTTTTTGCGGATAGACTTTACCAGGCCCGCAGAACAGGTTATTTTGTTTAACGGGGAGGTATTAACGATTTATCTTCCCCAATACAATGCGGTGTTAAACCAGTCTGTCACGGCAAACTCCCGCAGTTCCGGGACCTCTTTAGCTACTGCCCAGGGCCTCCTTCTGTTGAGGCGTAATTATATTCCCGTCTTTGTTACCGGTCCTGATCCGCAGCCCTTGGAAAAGGGTTCCGAAGAACAGGTGGTCCAATTACGGCTCACCAGACGTTCCATTTCAGAAGGGTTTAGAGAGATCATTTTAAGCATCAACCCCAATACCAAGCTGATACGGCGTATTGCGGGGACCAGCATTGCAGATGGCCAAGTACGGTTTGATTTTTCAAATATTAAGGTTAATCAGGGAATCCCTGAACAGCGGTTTATCTATGATTCACCTGCGTCGGCGAATATGTTTAACAATTTTCTGTTTCAAGATACCGATTGACCGGGATTATCGGCTATATAACGATACAGCAGAGACACTAAGCGAGGCTATTAGATGGCAGAGACGGTGAAACGGGCAGAAAAACCCGATTCATCGGGTTTTTTATTGATAGTTTTGAGTATATGTGTACCTGAGGAGGAATTTTGTGGAATCCCTAGGTAATAAATTACGATCCGCCCGTGAAAGTAAAGGTTATACCTATGATAAGGTAGGGGATGATATCCATATCGCTACTCGATATTTAAAAGCCCTGGAAGCGGAAGACTTTTCCGGGTTTCCAGGAGAACCTTATCTGCTGGGATTTCTAAAAAATTACGGTGACTATTTGGGACTGGACACTCAAGAACTGATTTCTTTGTACAAAGCCATGCGTATTCAGGAGGAACCGGTTCCGGTGGAGCAGCTCTTAAGTTCCCCGGTTCAGGTTTCTCCCGGGTTTATAGGGAGGGTGCTTATCTGTCTGGTGCTTCTGGGCGCCCTGGGAGGAGGGGTGTATTTTTTTCTTAATCGTCCCCGGACGCCTCCCAGCCCGGTAGGGAGCCGGGAACCGGCGGAATATGTGCTCAATACCGGTTTCCTGGAGCGGCGTTTTTACCTGGGAGACTTCATTCACATCGCTTATGGAGAAGAGCAGTATCCTTTGGCATTAGCTAATCTGGGGGATGCCGTTACCATTAACACCCCCTATGGTCCGGTGATCCTGGATTTGAGCCAGGAAGTGGAGATGGACCTCAACAATGACGGAATGGAGGAATTACGGATTATTGCAGTGGATTTTGACAAGTACAAACGGGATGCCGGAGCCCAGTTGCGTTTTGAACTGGATAGTACCTTGCCCCTTTTGAACAGCGAAGGTCCTGAGCAGGCTGGAGCTGATACCTCACCGGTACCGGCATCTTCCAGTCCGAGTACCACTGGCCTTGCCAATGCAACCCTCATCTTTTCTTCTCCCAATGCATATCCTTTTACCTTGCAAATCTCTTTCACCGGTTATTGTATGTTTCGTTGGGAAATTCTCGCAGAACGGGATCGCCGGGGCCGGAATGAACGGTATTTTCAGAAAGCCGATGATATCAATATCCAGGCTCAAAATGGGGTTCGTATATGGGCATCCAATGCCGCAGTAGTGAAGCTCCAGGCTATAGGAGGAGGACGGACCCTACCGCTGGAATTAGGGGGACCTGGTGAAATAGTGGTAGCGGATATCCGCTGGGTCCGGGATGATGAGCACCGGTACCGGTTGGTTCTGGTACGCCTTGAATGAGCCTGGGGTATTATCTCGATCCCTTGGGATGTGCAAAAAACCAGGTCGATGCGGAAACCATGATGGGTTTCCTGCAAGAGGCCGGTTGGGTTGCGGTGGCAGATCCTGCAGAAGCGGACCTCATCATCATTAATTCTTGCGGCTTTATTGAAAAGGCGAAGCAAGAATCCATCAATACCCTACTGGAGTACCGTCAAACCTATCCCGATAAAAAAATAGTTCTAGCTGGATGCCTTGCTCAGGGTTATGCTCAGGAACTGTCTGCAGCCTTGCCTGAGGCGGATCTGATCTTCGGCAACCGGGACCTGGCCAAAATCACCCAAGCCGCAGCGCTGGCCCTTTCTTCCCCGGAAGTTTCCTGCAGGGTTTTAGTCCCGGCGGCAATTCCAGCGCCTGATACTTCCCCTTTGGGAAGACGCCCCCTGCTTTCCCTCCCTGGTTCGGCGTATATCAAAATTGCCGAAGGCTGCGATAACCACTGTACTTTTTGCGGGATTCCCCGGATCCGGGGGCCCCTCCAATCGAGGAGCCTGTCTCAGGTTGTAGATGAATGCCGGGAACTTTTGGACCGGGGTATCAAGGAGCTCTGTCTCATTGGTCAGGACCTTGGTTCGTATGGAACCGATAGAACCGGGGGAGTCAGCGAGCTTCCCCAACTCCTGAAAGCCCTTTCCCAGGTAGAAGGCCGGTTTTGGGTACGGATGCTCTACCTGCACCCGGACAAGTTTCCCCTGCCTATCCTGGAACTAATCCGCCAAGACCCCAGGCTGCTTCCCTATTTTGATCTTCCCTTTCAGCACGGCGCTTCCAAGATCCTCCGGGCCATGAACCGTCAGGGGACAGGGGAATCCTACCTGGCCTTGATTCAGCACATCCGGGCAATGCTCCCGGATGCGACGATTCGGTCCACCTTCTTAACCGGTTTTCCTGGAGAGACTGAAAAGGATTTTCAGGGTTTGCTGCATTTTCAAGGGCAGGCCCAGCTTGACTGGGTGGGATGTTTCACCTACTCTCGAGAGGAACATACCCCTGCATATTCCATGAAGCCCCGGATTCCCCGGAACATTGCAGCAGCCCGCCAGAGGCTCATCGAAACACGGCAAATACCTATCACTGAAAAGCGGCTGGACCGGTTGGTGGGGACGACCCTGGAGGCGCTGGTGGAAGAACCGGTGCCGGGCGAAGAGGAACCGAAGCGCCAGGTGTACCAGGCCCGGCTTAGGCGCCAGGCCCCGGAAGTAGACGGCCTTACCTTTATCCAGTCTGATACCCTTCTCGTGCCGGGAACCTTTGTCTGGGGCAGGATTTGCACCCGGCACGGGTTTGATCTGGAACTGCGCCTGGAGGATTGATAGGGTCCCAGGGTTTTGGGGGCCGGGGCCTTTTTAGGTGAAGCTGCTCCAAAAGGCCACTTTTGAAACCGCAACGGTATACGCCATGCCCTCCTTGGAATTTCAATCTTCTGTTATGAGGTTTCCCCAAAACCCGCTTGGTTTTGGGAAAGCCCCTTATGGGAGGGGGTTACGCTGCTCATGGAAAAGAAACCTGAACGATACTAGTTCTCCCGGGCGAACCTTAGGTTCACCGGTGGCGAAATTAAGGCAATCCCTCTGATAGGCCCAGGCCGTTAGTATCGCGGTTTTGCCGGCATCCTGTTTTCTTACGGCCCTTAAGGGATGGTCCCAGGCCGTACAGGAATATCCCCACGCCCAGCGGGACTATCCCGGAGCCATGCGGGAATGGTCCCAAGCCGCGCGGGAATTGTCCTGGAGATACGTGGGAATGTTCCCGAAGCCCTGCAGGGCCACCTTCGAGGCGTTCCGGTATACCTATTTACCGTTTAGGTATACCAATCAAGTGTTCGGGTATACCTTTATCCTGTTACGGTATATCAATTCGACGTTCAGGTACACCAGTCAGGTGTTCGGGTATACCTTTACCTTATTCCGGTATACCAATTCGACGTTCAGGTACACCAGTCAGACATTCCGGTATACCTTTGAGCCGTCCGGGTATACCCAAAGGACCTGGGGGTATACCCAAAAAAGAAAAGGGGGAAGCCTCCCAGGGTCCACAGGTTAAGCAAAAGAGACACAAAAAGGTCCGCAGATTACGCAGATTACCCGGATTTTTGTGCCTCCCTTCGTCTTTAAATCGGTGATGATCCATGTAATCCCTGGACAGGAATTCTTAACTTATGGACCGTGGGAAGCCTCGGCAACTTCGTACCGGCCCCTCGCTCAATCCCGCCTTCCGGCGGTTTTCCGCTAACCCCGGGCCGCGCCTGCAGCGGGCGTTATGAAAGCAGAGGAGTTCGGGAGTACAGCGTATGTCCCTTCGTTCCTACATCCCGGAGAGGGTCCTTACCTATACCGGAGGGTTGGCTCCAAAGCGGCAAAGACTCGAAGTAAGGGACGCTGTGATGGCTTAGTACCACTGCCCTCCAGGGGCTTGCGACAAAGGACGCCCCGACCACTTAGCG
>JAITAI010000090.1 GCA_031284195.1 Treponema sp. | reverse complement strand
TCCAGACAATCATCGTGTTTTTGTTTCGGTATTATCCGGTATTTGGTCGTTCTGAGCACTTTTAAGACCTAATGGATACTGATTTTCAGTACGGCCCTGATGTCCCCTGTGCCAATTCCCCGGACGAGCATGATTTTGACCAGGTCGACTATAGAGGGAAGGTAGCCCCGGTAGGTCATTTCATGAGCACTGATAAACCGGTGTCCGCACTTGGGGCACAGGTAATTGCGGACTTCAGTCCGCCAGGATAAACGCATAGAATTAGGATGAATGAGGCAGGAGAAGGTTCCGAATGGCCTGGGTAGTGAGCAGCTTGAAAATAGTCTCAATATGCCGTTCAAAACTCAGCGCCAGCATAAACCGGATCCCCTTCAAACTCCGGTCATCAAAAGCCCCCGGTACCAGCGAAAGAATGGCCAGCGCTACCCGCTTCATCGTTTGCGCCCCCTTCTTCCTCATCCTCGTGTTCCAGTCATCCCCGAAGGTATACTCAAGATGCCCGTGCAGTTTGTTTTCTACCTGCCAATGCCCCTTCGCCGCGTTCGCAAAATACTCTATGTCGCTAATACGAGCGATAAAATACCGGGTCTCGTCTCTCCATTGAACTGCTCCAGCCTGCGCCTGACACAGCCAATGCTCTTCAGCCCTGCCCATTCATCTTTTTGAACCAGCCATCCTATGTCCTGAGTAAGGTACTACTCCCGTGTCGCTACCCCGCTTTGTTCTTTGTCCACCGTCTTTAGAGAGGTCTGGGAGTTACCTTCCAGTTCTCGTAAGGTTGTTTCATCGCAATACAACGCCACATCCTCATAAAAACTCTGCTGGTTCCCTTGCAACGCACCCACAGAGTCCCCTTTCTTGGCGATTACCGCCCGCACCGTCTCTTTTTGCCTGTTCAGCGCGTCCCACGTTACGATACAGCCTCGGATGTCCGTTATATCCCGCAAGTCCCTCACCGCCGGTATCTCATTGCTCTTCTCCTCTACCACCGATAGCCCCAGACCCCGGTCCGTCGAATACGCGCTTACCGTATGCATCCCCGCCGCCGCATCACGGTCCCCCTTGCTCCCCCGGCTCGTCTTCCCGTCTATCGCCACCATTTCAGGCTGCCCTCCCTCGTGTCCTCTCCCGCTGTGCCCTTGAGCCGCCGCCCGGTTTCCGTAAGACTGTCTATCCGTTTCACCAGCAATTGTATGCGCAGGCTGTACCGCACCCTCCCATCTATACATCGACATCACCTGTTGTATCGTGTCATGTGAGGGTATCCCCTTCGGTAGTTTGAGAAAGTTTTTCAGCCATTCCGCTTTCGCCGCCGCAAAAGCCGCGATCTGGCTCCATTCATCCGTATTTGCCAATACCCCTATCAGCGTGATCATCACGATATTCGACAGTAGATGCTTCACATACGGCTCAAACCGCTTGACCTCCAGTGATTCAAATACCTCCCGAAGGTCCCGTAGCGATGCAATGTCGACATTCTCGATACAAGTTACCCTGTATTTCTCCATCAATTCCCGAATTTCCTGTATTTTGACCCTCTTTTTCGTCATATTTCCGCTTTCGTGCTTCAACATACCCCATTACACGGAACTTGGAAATTTCTATGCGTTTATCCTGGTATTTCCCTCTGTAAAAATCACCAGAGGTTCCTGGGAACTCAGGAAGCCTAATTCTGCCTTTGAACGTATACTTGCCCTATTAAAAACTAAGCCTTAAGAACATGCCTATGGTACCCCTTGGTTAAGAGTTTTGTACATACCCTTTTGTATGAGATCGACTATAATCATATAAACTATATGTAATTACTATGTCAAATCCTAGACCCAAAGGAAACCGACATTTCTAAGTACCTCAGAACTACTCTAAACCGAGACAGTGAAGACCCTACTCATACAGAAACTGGCTACAAAGTGATACTGTTCCTGTCAGGGAGACCATGGAGATGAGGTTCTCTCTCCAGTTCAAGCAGCGGATATGCTGCTACCTTCATGATTATTTCCGGACCGTTGGGAACCACCCTTGCCTTCTCAATGGACTAACATCAGAAACAATGCCCGTTGATGACTAAAATCTATCTAAGAAGAGATCTTTGGGAATGTAATTCCTTGTTTGATAAGGAATTACAAAAGTAAATACAAACCCTGGGTTTTGTACGTCCTCTTGTATAATAATGCTTATTATGGTATAATCATATAAAATATAAGTATTTACTATGTTAAACTTTACGCCGAAGGAGTCGCATACGCCAAGATGATGAACAAGAAACGTCGAATAAGTACCCTGCTTGTACTGGGATTCTTGGGGGTCCTGGAATCCTGCTCCCGGAACCAAACCACCCCCCAAGACCAGGCCAGCCAAAGTACCAGTGCTCCAGCCCTAAGCAGTACGCCTCTTGAGGGGGGGGAACTACGCTTTGGGATTACCACCGAACCTGCTACGCTGGACCCGTTAAGCCCCTCTAACACCGCCGATGGCAGGAGTATTCTTTTTAACGTCTTTGAAGGACTGGTGAAGCCAGATACCCAGGGCAATTTCCAGCCTGCGGTGGCTGACCAGTACGAGATTAAACAGGATGGTCTGGTATACGCCTTTAGACTACGCCCTGGGGTGAAATTCCACAACGGATCCGCAGTACAAGCCGAAGATGTGGTCTTTACCTTGGATACGGCTATGCAAGCGGGTTTTACCGGGTTTAACCGGATCGCTAGGGTCGAGCAAACCTCGGATCAGGATATCACCATTACCTTGAAGTCGCCGGATCCCGAATTTTTGCCCTATCTTACCATCGGCATCGTGCCGAAGCACCATCCAGATCGGGAGGGAACCCCCATCGGTACCGGTCCCTTCTCCATTGCAACTTATACGACTCAGCAGTCCCTAGTGCTGGTAAAAAATCCCCACTATTGGCAGGAAGGGGTACCTCACTTGGACCAGGTTACCTATGTCTTCACTGCGGATTCTGATGCGTTACTCTTAGCTTTACAAGGGGGTAATATCGACGCCGCGAGTATTACCAGCGCCCTTGTCCAACAATTGGATCCGAACCGTTTTGACATGCTACCGAGCCCTTCTAATTCAGTGCAACTCTTGGCTCTAAACAATGCGGTGAAGCCCCTGGATGATGTACGGGTGCGCCAGGCTATTTGCTATGCAGTGGATATAACCCAGATTATCGATACTGCCTTCTATGGCATGGGCGAACCATCGGGAAGTCCCCTCATTCCAGGGCTAAGCAGCTATTACGATACTTCATTGAAGAATCCCTACCCGGTGGATATCCAGAAGGCTCAGGAACTCCTGGCCGAGGCCGGTTATGGCAGGGGCTTTTCCCTAGAAATCACGGTTCCTGCAAATTACACCATGCATGTGGATACTGCCCAGGTGGTGGTGAACCAACTGGCGAACATTGGGGTTAGCGCTACTATTAAGTTGGTAGATTGGGCAACCTGGTTAGCTGATGTATACCGGGGGCGCCGGTATCAGGGAACCATCATCTCCTTAGATGCTCCCCAGGTTTCCCCTCGGAGTTTTCTGGAACGGTACCGTTCTAATGCGGGAAGTAATTTCGTGAATTTCAACAATCCCGCATACGATGCGGTGTACGATGCGATTTTAGTTGAGCCCGATGAACAGCAGCGTATTGCCCTGTACCGGCAGGCCCAGCAGATTATTTCAGCAGAGGCCGCTAGCGTCTATATCCAGGATATCTGGGGGTTTTGGACCTTCCCCAAAGGCCGTTTTGGGGGTATAGTGAGTTACCCTTTGTATGTTTACGATGTTTCGGCGATCTATCGACTTCAATGAAGTGACGGTTCATCTGGAAAAGAGGGTATAGTAACACAAGTCATAGCTGAAGGCGGGCTATGGTTTAGGGAGCTTCCGATGTATTTCCTCGGTACCCGGCTCATCATTACGGTTTTGACGTTATTTTTAGTGTCGGTACTCACTTTTGCGGCTTTTACCCTCATCCCCGGAGATCCGGTCAGTCTGATGCTGGGTATCGAAGCCACGGATGAACAAATTACCGCGGTGCGTAAGGAACTGGGCCTAGACCGGAGCCTGGTGGTCCAGTACGGCCGGTGGCTTGGGCGTTTTCTCTCAGGGAATCTGGGCAATTCAGTACGGTTCCGGGGGGCATCCATCGCAGGTATGATCCGGGAACGGGTGCCGGTTACCCTTACCCTGGCATCCCTGTCCCTTTTGTTGATCTGCCTTATGGCCATTCCCATAGCCTTGCTCTCGGCCTATAAGGAAGGTTCCTTCCTGGATCGGATGGTGAATACCCTGAGTACCGTCACCATTGCGCTGCCGGGCTTTTTTTTAGGGGTCTTGTTTATATGGGTATTTGGACTCTTGCTGAAATGCTTCATCCCCGGTGCGTATGTGTCTTACCAAGAAGATTTCATCGGGTTTTTGCGGTACCTCCTGTTCCCAGCCTTAGCCATTGCCATACCCAATGCCGCAGTGGTGATCAAGTTCTTGCGAGGTTCTCTTTTGCAGCAGCTACGCAGCGATTATGTCCGTACTGCCTACAGCAAAGGAGCGTCCCGGACCTGGGTACTGTACCGGCATGTGTTGAAAAATGCCTTTATCCCTGCGCTTACGGTCCTGGGGATGATCATCGGCGAGATTTTTTCCGGCAGCATCGTGATTGAACAGGTCTTTACCATACCGGGTATAGGCCGATTGCTGATCGCCTCTATCATGTCCCGGGATTATCCGATGATCCAGACCCTAGTGGTGTACATTGCCTGTATGGTGATACTGGCGAATACCCTGGTAGACATCGGCATACAAATGTTGGATCCGAGAATCCGGATGAAATAGAAGCGCCTTTGAGATGGGGGACATGCGGGTCTTCATCCCCGTGGCGTCCATAACCGACTCCGCAAGATATGCTTCCAGGAGAAGACCTATGCC
The DNA here is from genome assembly GCA_031284195.1 of Treponema sp. Lineage (GTDB taxonomy): Bacteria > Spirochaetota > Spirochaetia > Treponematales > Breznakiellaceae > JAIRLU01. The sequence goes on along the minus strand of JAITAI010000090.1, from coordinate 3,884 downwards.
ATTATACAAAACCCTCCTTACCGCCTATGGAGAACGATGGAAAACCTCGAAACCCCAGGTAATCACCGTCATCGGCAGCGGGGGGAAAACCTCCCTCATCTGGCGTCTTGCCCAGCACGGCCGGCATCAAAAAACCTTGGTTACCACTACCACCCGGATGTTTTTCCCGCCCCAGGAAGCAGGCTTATACGATTACCTCCTAGACGGCCGTGGGGTACCGCACCGTTCCTGGGAATCTCCGGTGGGGATAAGTCTCGCGGGAATACAGGATGAGGTTTCCGGTAAATACGGCGCTCTACCGCCGGACCTACTCGCATCCCTGGTTCCGTACTTTGACCAGATGCTCATCGAAGGAGACGGCTCCCGGAGATTACCCCTCAAAGCATGGGCAGCCTATGAACCGGTGATCCCGGTCTATACCACCCTCACCATCGGTATCCTGCCCTTGTGGCCGGTGGGCCTCCCGGTTTCAGGGGGTCTCATACACCGGCTTCCCCTTTTTTCCGCTCTTACCGGTGCCCAGCCTGGGGAAACCCTCAGCCTCCACCATCTGGTACCGGTGATTACCGGTACTCTCCAGGAACACAAACCTGGTTCCAAGGGGCTTTTCAGCGAAGCCCGGGGGAAGAAAATCCTGTTTCTGAATCAAATCGAAGATGCTCAAGGGCTGGAACATGCTGAGAAACTCCTCTCCCTCCTTCCTCCGGCATTTCTTGGGGAACTCCAGGGAATTATAGCGGGGAGCGTCCAGCAAAACCGGGTTTCTATCCTATGGGAAGCCTCATGACCCTAAGCGGGTTTCCAGGGCTTGTAACCCGGTGTCTCTATCCGGCACGAGGGTTCAGGGTCAAAACTAAACCAGAAGGTTCCTGCAGGAACGGTACCGGCGCATTGATAGGCCACAGGAACGCAAGGAAGTCCAAACCGGATGAACCTGCCCTATTCGGCATAGGGTTTTCGGGCCACGACCCCGGTGTCATGGGTGGAGCCTACCGGTTCCTAGGGGATGTTCTTTTTTTATTGGTATAGAAGGGTCATGAGGGTATCCAGGGGACATGTAAGGGGCGACCTGTAATTAGCCCTCATGGTAATTCCCAGACCCCTCCTGCCCCCTATGGGAAAGCGCTTAGTTGGTAGTACGCCGAACCCTCAACCGCATAAAGGGCGGTCTGCGTTCCTGTAACCTGCCTCGCCTATTCAAACCCTGGGCTCAAGGCTCCTCTTTATTCGGCCAAGTAAGTACCCCGGAGCGGTGAACCAAACCACCGATTCTCCGCTGCAAGCCGCCTCTTAGTTCCTTATTCCACATTCCGCAGTTGTTCCCGGATGTTTTCCAGGGCATCCTTCATATCTACCACTACCCGGCTTACCTCAAGGAGCGGGGCCTTGGAACCGATGGTATTGACCTCCCGGTTTATTTCCTGGCAGAGAAAATCCAGCTTCTTGCCAGGACTGGGGTTCCGTTCCATTTCAGCGCGAAATTCCGCCAGGTGTGCGCTCAGTCGGGCCAGCTCTTCTGAAATCGTGTATTTCATCAGCAACACTGCGGTCTCTGCCAGGATCCGATTGTCCAGGCTCGTACAATCAACCTGGGTAAACCCGGGCCGCGTACTGGTTCCGCCCTCAGGGAATACTAAACCGCTGGTTCTCAAAAGTTCCATAAAGCGGTTACGGAGGTTTTCTTGAATCAATACCTCCAAGGTAGGCGCATAGGAAGTTACGGTTTTAACCGAAGCCTCCAGCAAAGTCAGATGGGAAAGGATATCCTCCTCGGTCCGCTTCCCTTCCCGGTCCCGGGCTGCGTCAAATTGCGCTAGGGCAACGCTTAAAACCGATTCTACCTGCTGCCAATACCCTGTATCATCCCGTTTTTTTTCGATCCCCAAGACCCCTTCCAATCCAAGCACCAGCCCAAGACTGGGCTTCTCGTCACTCTGGAAGATCTCCCCCAAAACCTCCAGGGCCTCCCGATAGGCTTTCACGGCGGCCCGGTTCACTGAAACGGAAAAGGCCGCATTATGTTCTTTAAAGCGTACGGTGATTTCCACCTTTCCCCGTCTGCACCAGGTACCTAAATAGCCTCGGATGGCAGGCTCCAGGGATGAAAAATAAGGGGGGAGATTCACCAAGAGTTCAAGAAAACGGCTGTTATAACTCTTGATTTCCACGGAAACCGAAAAGTCGGGGTACTGCTGTTCATGGTACCCATAACCGGTCATGCTTTTCACGGCCATACCTCGATACCTTGAGCAAACAGAGCCTGACCGAGCTTCCAGTTATCCCCGGCGCCCATGGTAATAAACAGATCCCCTGGACGAAGTAACCCGCGGAGGAGCCCCACCGCATCCAACGGCTCTGCCACATAGTACACCTTATCTTGACGGGCCTTGGTTTTGGCAAAGAGGGTCTCCCCGCTTACCCCCAAAGAGGAGGATTCCCGAGCAGAGGGATAAATCTTATGGAGCACCGTTATATCTGCCTGGGCAAAACATCCGGCAAACTCATCCAGCAGGGAAGCGGTCCGGGTATAGGTGTGGGACATGAAACTCAGGACCAGCCGGCGCTGCGGGTAAAACTCCTTGAGCCCTGCTAAGGTGGAACGCACTGCAGTGGGATGATGGCCATAATCGTCCATAAAAAGGATACCTCCCCGTTCACCGATGATCTCTGAGCGCCGTTTACTGCCGGTAAAGGCGGCTAGGCTTTGGCGTGCCCCTTCCCACTGTTCCTGCTGCCAGCCTCCGGGGGCTTCGGCCTTTACCAGGGCATCGGTCAAGGCTAAGGCCCCTGCGGCATTCAGGGCGCTATGCCGTCCGGGGATCCGAAGCCATAAGGGGTCAGGGAAACCTGCCAGAACCATCATGGCCTGTTCATGGGCCACCTCGTAGGATTGGATTCTAAAAGCTCCCGAAGCAGTGAATCCGTAGGGAATGAACCGGTACTCCCTCCCCCCTGTCTCCTGTTTCAGGAGGTTCGCCACTTCCCGAGCTCCCGGATCATCCGCGCAGTAGATGAATTCCCCGCCAGGAGGCAGTTTTCGGCCATACTCAAGGAAGGCATCACGGATCGACTCGTAAGTGGGATAATAATCCTGATGATCTGATTCTACACTGGTCAAAACGATACGCCGGGGATGAAAAGAAAGAAAATGCCGCCGGTATTCACAGGTTTCGGCCACAAAATAGGTGTTTCCCAAGGTGAGCGTGGAACGTCCCCCAAAAGCGCCTACTGCGCTTCCCGCGAGGATTTGGGCGGGAAGGCCGGCCCCTTGGATCAGCGTTCCGGCCATGGCAGTGGTGGTGGTCTTCCCATGGACACCGGCAATACCGGAAGCGTCAAAACCTGCGGAATAGGCCCCCAGGGCATCGGTATATTTGAGCAGGGGAAGTCCCCGGTTCTGGGCTTTGATGAGTTCCGGGTTGGTTTCCAGAGCATAGGCTGCAGAATAGATGACCAGCTCCGCATCTTCTGGCAGGTGGCGGGGATCAAAGGATTCAAAGTAAGGAATTCCCAGGGCTTTGAGGATATGGTCGGTATAGAAGACTTCTGGCCGGTCGGAACCGGAAACCTGGAACCCGGCATGGTGTAATAGTTCGGCTAGGGCACACATTCCGGTTCCCTTAATGCCGATACAGTATATCCGTGCTCCCTTTCGGCTAGGCAGATCCGCCATGTTCATAGGATCAGCATAACGGGATCCGGTTTTTTCTGCAATCTAGGGCTTACCATATCCCGCATACTGCCATGCTCTGTGCTTCCCATAGCTTCCAGGTCCAACGCTTATACCCGGCAGGCGGCTTTCTGCTGCTTAAGGCTATACGGTTCGCCCCGGTCTCTCCGGTTAGCGTATACGCTGCCCGGGGGTTTTCTAAAAAGATACGGGA
>JAITAI010000308.1 GCA_031284195.1 Treponema sp. | reverse complement strand
ATTTGCCGTCCCCCTGCCTTGATTGGGACTCACCAATAGCGCATTGACGATTTCCTCTGGATCAGGTATGGTGATTAAGTCTTATATTTATAGAGGCTTTTTCAAAAGGGCTGCTCCTGAAAAACCGGGTTTTGAAAAAGGCTCTGTATCAAGTCCATTATGTGTAGAGGTATGAAACTTCATGGCTTCAAAGAACAAAAAAACCGTAAGCGCTTCAGATGATTCCGCTGCAGCGGACCTCATGCGCCGTTTTAAGACCCATCCCTTCCTTTTCATCGGAACCATCATCGTGTTGGTTATCGTTATTGTGGCCTTCGTGTTTGTTCCTGCTATTGTACCAAGCGCCGCAGCTTCGGCGGATCTCAGCTTTGGTTCTTATAACAAGATTCCCCTGGTCTATGTACCGGGGAATTACTTCTCCCAGATCCGGGAAATGATAGCCCGATACCGCCAATCTTCAATGAATGATACCAATTATCAAATTGCCAATTACCAGATTTGGCGGGAGGCTTTTGAGGAAACGGTCATGCATACCGCGATACTGGATGAGATGAACCAGGCAGGCTATAAAGTCCCCCCGGAGGTAGTGGACCGGGAAGTGGCCCAGCTCCCCCAATTCCAGGAGAACGGCCGGTTTTCCGCTTCCAAATACCGGGCCATGGATTCCACATCCCGGATGGCCCTGTGGCGGCAGGTGCAAGACAGCATTGCCAAAGAGTATTACCAGCGGGATATAGAGGAACTCAGGATATCCTCCCAAGAAAAGGCCTTTATCCGTGCTATGGCTTCTCCCAAGCGGACCTTTTCTATGGCGGTCCTGCCTTTGCGGGGTTATCCTGATACGGAACTCATCGCCTATGCCGCGGCTCAGGAGGCCCTCTTCCGGGTTACCCATCTCTCTCGTATCACCATCACCTCTAATGAACGGGAAGCCCAGCAGATCCTCAGCACGATTACCAATGGGACCAGTACCTTTGAGGAGGCTGCCCAGACCTATTCCCAGGATGCTTATGCTGAACGAGGCGGGGATATGGGGGTTAAGATGGCCTATGAGCTTATCCCAGAGGTGCCGGACGAACAGGCCCGGGAATCCCTTATCCACCTGGCCAAGGGTGATCTAAGCCCCCTAGTGAAGGTTCCCACAGGGTGGGCTTTTTTCAGGGCTGAAGAGACGCCCTATCCGGCGGATACCGAAGACGGGGCGTTATTGGAAAAAATCCGTACTTATATTATGGAGTTTGAACGGGGCCGGGTGGAGGACTACTTTATTACCGAGGCAGAAGCCTTTAGAACTGCGGTTATAGAGAGCAGTTTCGCGGATGCCCTCATCCAAAAAGGGCTTTTGGAACGTACCTTTGGTCCGTTGCCTCTCAATTATGGAGAGATGCCGATCTTTACCGGCCTTTCTTCGTTCTCCGTGCCTGAACTGAGCGGAGCCGGATCAAATGAACATTTTTGGCAGACCGCTTTTTCCACCTCTGTAAACACCCCCTCTCAGCCTCTGGTAGTCGGCAATACGGTAGTCGTCTTATACCCCTCAGAAGAGATCAGCGAAGATGAAACCACCGGAGAGTATATAGAAACCGCCTATGCCTCCTATTGGATGAGTTCCTTTATTAGTCAGAACCTACGAGACTATTTTCTTACTAACAAAAAACTGGATGACCGCTTCTTTGACATCTATTTTAAGTATATTCAGCCTTTAAATTGAGAAAAACCTGCCATGTCCGATGAACTACCCCGGCAGTGTAAAGCTCGCCGGGGACTTTCAGTCTCTTATAAAGGAAAGACCCTCCTCTCCCTTATAGACCCCATTGTCCAAGGGGAACGGGTTGTCAAGGTAGCTCCCTTGGGAGCAGGGATCCTCTACTTCTGTCCTTCTCCTTTGTATGGGTACGGTATTGAGTGGCTGCTGAACCATATAAGCCCTGATTCGGCAATCCTCTGTGTGGAGCTTAATGAACAGCTCCTAGCCTTATCCAATAAAGCCATGGGAGACTTACTGAAAAGAAATCCCGCCTTGGGCCTGGTCAGCGGTTCCGGTGATCCGGCCCGGCTCTGCGCTTGGGTTCAGAACACCTGGGGGAGCCGCCGGTTCCGTCGCCTAGAAATCCTTCGTTTGTCTGGAGGCTGGCAATTATACGAGGATCGGTATACAAACCTAGCAGAAGCGCTTCGCCGGGATATCGCCATTGCCTGGGGTAACGCCATGACCCTGGTGAAGATGGGCCGGCGGTATATTCGGAATGCCATCCGCAACCTGGCCCTCATTCCTCAAGCCCCGCTGCTCCGGAATTGTACCTTAGGCGCTTCGCCGGTTCTGGTTCTCGGGGCAGGGCCTTCTCTGGATGGGGTCTTGGAAGGGCTGCATCGCTGCTGGGGAGCGGCCCTCGCTGAAAGCTCTCGACCCTTCAAGATAATTGGGGTGGATACCTGTCTGCAGCCCTTAAAAGACTGGAACATCAAACCGGATCTCCTAGTCGCCCTAGAAAGTCAGCATTGGAACCTCCGGGACTTCATCGGTATAGGTTCCTGGGAAATTCCCCTTGCCATGGATCTTTCCGCGCTTCCTGCTACCCGGGAAGTCCTTGGCGGCCATCCCTGGCTCTTTGCTACTCCCTGGACCAGGCTTCGTCTGTTCCAGCGGCTTGCATCAGCAGGGCTGCTCCCGGAAACCTTCCCCCCCTTGGGTTCAGTGGGACTTACCGCAGTAGCCCTAGCCCGGCGTCTTTCCACCGGCCCTATCATCATCGGAGGTCTGGATTTCGCCTTTACGCTGGATAGATTTCATGCTCGATCCACCCCAGGGCACCGGGAACGATTACACCGGCAAACCCGTTTTAGGAGTATCCTCATGGCTGAGGCGGCGTTTCGGTCCGGTACAGAGGCGGTCCGTTCCAAAGCAGGGCTATCCCAACGGACCGATCCTGTGCTGAAGACCTATCGGGACCTCTTTGAACAAGAATTTGCCCAAGACCCCTGGATACAGGATATTACCGGCCTGGGCCTGCCCTTAGGACTACGGAGCCTATCCTTAGAAGAGGCCTTGGAGGTATTGGGAAAGGGCCTCCCCAGTGAAACCAGCAGGATTCCTAAACCCTGGTATATGGGGGCGGCCATAACCGCAGCAGTAGACACCTTCATCTGCCGGGAACGAGACGCCCTGATACTGCTTCGGGATATACTCACTGGAAACAGGCCCCAAGCTCCTGAAAACCTTGAGACCTTGCTAGACGACTGTGATTACCTTTGGGCGCATTTTCCTGAATGTGCTGGAGCAGGGGGCCGCCGTCCTTCAGGAACGGACCTTTCCTTTCTGAACCGGGTACGCATAGAAATCGACCCTCTGGTTAAACTCTTTGACTTGACCCTCCAGGAGGTACGCAGGTACCCCTCTACCGGAAGTACCTAAACATAGTCCGAAGCAAGAGGGTCAAGGGGTCTACCTATAAGTAAAAGGAATACTCCGCCTGATTCGGTGGCCGAAACGTAAGTATGATCTATGATGATACCTAGGCCCGGAACGCATTGACCTTTAGCGGGAAGTTTACGCAAAAAAGACCCCACGCTGTCCTAGGACAGCGGAATATAACCAGGGCTTAACGAAAAGCCCTGGAACTAACGGTTCCCTTTCTGGAAGGGCTTCAGAGGAGGGGCAGGAACTCACCTTTAAAACTGTATGGATTCATAGTTCTCTACCTCAGCGTATTTCCCCTGGGTTTCCTCAGCCATGACCCGTGCTTTAAGCGCGACATGGTCTTCCTCCTTTCTAAATTCTGGCCGGAATTCCACATGTTCTGCCACAATGGTAACTTTGGAGTGAGCTTTCCCATCCGGGTCATTCCATCGTTCCTGTTTTAGACGGCCCACTATCCGGACTCCTCGGCCCTTGTGGCCCAGGTTATAACAGTTTTCCGCTAGTTTCGCCCAGGTCTCTACATTAAAAAAACTCACTTCCTCTTCCAAACCAGACTCTTTTTTATAGATCCGGTTGGAGGCAAGACTAAAGGTACACACTGGCGTTCCCTTGGGAGTGGAACGGAAAATGGGGTCCCTGACCAGATTGCCTTCGATTAAAATTGAATTGAGGTTATTCATACTGTCCCCACCTAAAATAAAAGGTCCGGCATTTCCCAATGCACGGGTCATGGAAGTGCGGCCTGGATCCTAACGCATTACACCACACCGGCTCATCCATGCTATGATATATACGGATCGGGTATGGTTCCTGCTTTAACCGGACTGATTTTTTTGTGAGCCCCCTATGGCGGATCAGAGCCATTGCAGGATAGCAGGAATTGCAAAGACCCATTGAGACAAACCAGATTAGGATTATCAGAATTTTTCATCTTGTTTTTGTTGGTTTCATACACTTCCTTCCCCTGATGGAAATCACCCTAGAGCCGATTGGCAATAGTCCGGTAACGGTTCCGGGTTTACCGTATAATAATAAACCCGGTAAAACTGCTCAGCAGCGGTTCTGTTTTGCCCTGGTTCTGATCCAGGATCCGGTAGTGCCGGGGACAGCTTCCCAGTACACGCGGGTTTAGGAAATTTGAATCCAAGGGCATAGATACTTCTGTATTCCCCAGGAGATAAGTACTTGGGTTTTGGCTAAGGTTTTCTTTAGTCCTATGCTTACCTTGTAGGACATGGTATAAGAGGCCTATCTTGGGAATCATCCAGTACTCCTTTAAAAAAAATACAATCTCATGGTGAATATGCCTGGCCTGACCCGGTACTGTTCCAAAGTATCGGGTCCGCAGGCGCCGGTTCCCACACCCCGTTGGGCGCAGTCGATATGGAGGAAATAATACCCCGCTGTTCCGATGGACAGATCCTGCAAATCACCGGTATGCAGGGCTACAAGCATATTTTCCTGGGTATATCTAGAAGCGCTCATCATCACCGGTTTATCCGGTACTATGGTGATGGATTGGGGGCTTTTAGCAGGGATATTTTTTCCCCATAATCGGATGTACCGGACCCCCATCCGATTACCGTTTTCCTGGGGTACAATGTAGGGGGTTTCAAGATCGGCAACACCATGTACCCAGGAGCCTAAAAAAGCCCCGGCCCGGCGGTCGGGATAGGATTCATGGGGGCCTTCACCGAACCAGCTCATGGTATCATAAAACGCGGGAATTGGCGCGACCAAGCCGACCCTGGGCAGTTCTGGCAGGGTGGGATCAAGATCAAAGGTAATATCCATGATGAAAGGGTGGGTTTCACCGGCTGGTACGGTGATGCGGGTGTAGGAACCCAGAGGGGTGTTTTTATAAACCCCCGTAGAATCTTTTCCCGAAAAAAGAACCGTCCTGTATTTCATGGCGGAATATCCTTCCCATATAACCGGTTCGGTTTTTTCATCCCCGTATTGCAGGTGAAGTAAATCCATATCCAGCCAGGGGTACATGGCCTTGTCTTTATAATAAAAAGCCGCTGCCGGATCTCCCCGCAAATGACGGTAGGTTTTTAAGCCGTCATTCTCCGTGGGAACCCGGAACAGGGAAGGCGTAAACCCCTCGGCTATTTCCCTGACAGCGGGATTGAAGTTTAATCGATCCGGCAGGAGGGGAAGCGTCTCCCGGATGATCCTTTCTGTTCGGCCGATAACAAAGCCCGCTTCAGCCCAGGGGCTATCCTTTTTCAAGCAGATATCCCCATGGATATAGAGAACGCCTCGATGTTCCCCGGTCTTGACCTGTTTCGGGATGGGGAGGGCTATTTCTCCGGAAGTCCCGGGCAGCAGACCAGGCAGAGCTTCTGTTCCTTGGGCCAGGATTTTCTCTTCGGTCCTCAACTCCCAGTGGAGTTCAACCCCCTCAAGGGAGGTAAAATCAAAACGGTTTTCCACCATGAAGCTATAAGGTTTACCAAGAACCGGCTGTAAGCGGACCGGAGAAAAAAGTTGCTTACATTCCTCCATGACAGGTTTGAGGCTCCGGTCGGGGAATAAAATTCCGTTCAGGCAAAAATCATAATCCGTAGGCTCGTCTCCAAAGTCGCCGCCGTATTTCCAATACTTCCGCCGGAAACCATCGGGACCTTCCGGGGTATGAGCCTCAAGGCCCTGATCGATCCAGTCCCAGATATATCCTCCCTGGAGGCCGTGATGGGTTTCGATGGCTTCCCAGTAATCCGCCAAGCTTCCGTTGGAATTGCCCATGGCGTGGGAATATTCGCACATAATAAGCGGGCGCTCATCTTCACGGTATTTTACAAAATCGGTGATGAGTTTAATTGAAGGATACATGGGGCCGATAATGTCAGTGATGTCCCGGCCCCGGCACAGGCTGTCCAAGGTTAAATCCCCCTGCCCCTTTTCCGGCCTAACCGCTCCCTCGTAATGGACAGGCCGGGTGGGATCATAGGCGCGAATCCAGGCGCTGGTAAGGTTGTGATTGGGACCATCGCCGCTTTCGTTTCCCAGGGACCAGATGATCACCGAAGGATGATGCTTGTCCCGTTCAGCCATACGCTGGACCCGGCTGATATAGGCAGAGGACCAGGCAGTGTCCCGGCAGAGCTGATCATAAAAACAGTGGTGTTCTATATTTGCCTCATCGGTAAGATATATACCATACCGGTCGCAAAGCTCATACCAGTTTTCGTCGTTGGGGTAGTGGCTGGTCCTGACCGCGTTAAAATTATGCTGTTTCAGGACCATAATGTCCTGTACCATGGATTCCACCGAAAGGGTCTTACCGGTTTTTTCATCATGTTCATGGCGGTTTACCCCTTTGATAAGAACCGCCTTGCCGTTAATGAGGAGTTGCCGTTTGGCAACCCGGAGATTTCTAAAGCCGGTACAGAAAGCGGCGCTTTCAATATGCCCTCCGTCTCTGAAAAGACTCACTCCCAGGATATACAGATTCGGAGCCTCATGGGACCAGACCGCCGGATCGTCCACTGTTAAGGTGGTTTGCGCTGTATTGGTATTAAGGCGGTAATTGCAGATCAAGGTCAGTTCTTCCGAAACCAGCGGTTTGACTTCCTGCATTAAGGCCGACCCGATCCGTACGGCCTCGTCCTTGTTTTTCGGCAGGGTAAAGGGATACAGACTGCAGCGAATGGTAAAGGGACTTTCCCGCTTTGCTCCAACAGAAACTTCAGCGCCCGGGGTTTCGGGAAGAACCGCTGCGTTTCCCGTACTCTTCCCCTGGGAAACAGTTCCTCCCAAAGTAATGTGTACCTCCAGAATTCCCCGGCAGCATGAATGGTCCTCATCAATCATACCCGGCAGGGCCTTGATATCTCTGATGTAACAAGCTTCGGTAGAATATAAAAATACGCTCCGGTGGATGCCGCCGAACCACCACTGATCCTGATCTTCCATATAACTCGCATCAGAATACCGGACGACCTTCAGGCAGATGGTGTTGAACCCCGGAGTACCGGAAGGGTGGCTCTCTGTAAGAAAGGAACTGATGTCGTATTCCTGAGGCAGCCGGGTATCTTTTCCCGCGCCCACAAAGGCGCCGTTTACATAGACTAGACAACAGCTTTCCACGGAACCGATGTGAAGCACAACCCGTCGCCCCTTCCATGAACCGGGTAGGGTAAAACCACGCCGGTAAAGCCCGGTGGGGTTATGATCCGGCGCATGAGGCGGAACAAGATCAAAGGGCATCTGTACATTGGTATAATGGGGCTTGTCATAACCTTGAAGGGACCAGGTTCCGGGAACCTGGATGCTGTTCCAGCGGTCCACCGGGTATTCCGGTTTCGTCCATTGGGGAGAAGATCCCCAAGACCGATCCTCCTCAAGAGGCTGATCCGCCATTGGATGATTGAGCAGCTTGAAGGACCAGGTCCCGTCTAAACCAAGGTAAAAGGGATTATCCGAGGGGGATCGGAATTCCGGGCCCGCCACAGCATAGGCCAGGGCCGAAGCCGGGGAATCAAAGGGCAGGAGGGGACTTCGCATAGGCAGGCGATTCACACTCTGGATTTCAGGATTCTCCCAAAGGGGGAGAGATATGGTGTTCATTATGATAGTATAATAGATGCTGTTTCATAAATGTCAATGACAAAACAATAACACTTGGGTATGCATGAGACAGTATCAAGGGGAATCAATAAAACCGGAAAAGTGGTTTTACAAAATAATGCCTGCCATGATCATAATGATTCTGCTTTTAAATATCTTTATCATGTTCACATCGAAATACAATATTGCTGATGCGGAAATTCCAATGCTAATCCATGCCAATGAACAGCTTAACCGCCTTGTTTTTTGCGGACTTTTTATATACCCTTCACTGTATACAACGACACCTTGTTGGGATATATCTTCTCTTCCAGCATTTTTATGCACCGTTTATGCCTTAACTTGATTAGTCGCAGTGGTTCTCTGTGTATACATGATGATTTATTTACTCGACTTGTTCGATAACCTCCCGAATGGGACGGGGAAAAAGGCGCAGGGTGCCAAAGACAGAGTATTCAAGCGGCGGTTTGGGGTAAAACCGGAACCATGTGAAATAATGAAATCTATACTCCAAAAATAATTTGATAAACTGCATCGGCAGGGTGGCAGCGCGCCCAAACAGTCGGTCGAAGACAAGCGGTACATAGCCCTAAAATACTTACGAGAATACCGAACTATGAAAGCATCGGAACGGAATACGCCGTCGGCAAAAGCACGGTCTGCAAAACGATATAGAGAATTGAGGATACTCCGGTGAAAGATAAGCCTTTCAAACTGCCGGGCAAGAAAGTCCTCAAGGAAACAACGGATACGATTCACTGGTGATAGATATGACCGAAAGCCCCCACAAGGGTAAGGGCCTAACAAACCAAAACGTGTGATATTCCGATAAAAAGAAGCGCCATACAATAAAGACCCAGATGATTATTGAGCGGAAAAGTAAAAAAGTATTGGATGTTCAAGAGGTTCAAGCCAGCACCCATGATTTCAAGCTCTATAAAGACACCATTGGGAAAGAGGTAGATGAGTCGATTCTGATACAGGCAAACCTTGGGTATCTTTGGATAGAGAAGTTGCATCCAAACAGTCAAATACCGAAGAAAGCAAGCAAATTGCACCTGTTGAATAAAGGAGAGAAGGCATATCGGCCATGACTAATTCTTGAGAGTAGTAAAAGAAGCGTTGTATTCATTAATGCGTAGACCTTCTATCATTTCAGCTTTCTTTAGAAAGCCATCTCTACAATATATATGAGTCAATATTTATGAAAAGTTTAGTATGAAAAAAAGACTGTTTTTTACGGGAATGATAGCGTGCGCGCTGACATTCGGAATGATAGTTACCGGTTGCAATCACGACGGCCCCGGTGGCGACAGTACTAGTAAACCTTCAACAACATCTTATACATACACATATGGAATGTATGTAATAACCATAACAAAGACAAA
>JAITAI010000296.1 GCA_031284195.1 Treponema sp. | reverse complement strand
TCTCTAGAATCCTGCTGATAACCGTATAACACAAAATCTAAACTTCCGGCTTTTTGCCGGAGGGCATTTTGCCTTTTGAACAGCCTGATCCGGCAGGGCAGAGGAGGAGGCGCTTCAGCTTCCTATAGCTTTTTCTCCCGGTCTTTAACCAGGTGAGCATGGCGCTTTTATGTAACCGGAGTTATGACCTGTAATGGCTTATTATTTGCATGATACGCACCGATACCTTCACCCTACCGGTACCAGACCGCTACGATGATTAAGAGGGCACAAACCAGAAGCGCCCCCGTATCCCCAAGGCAAAAACCGTACTGTTTATAAGCACTGGTACGGGTACGGAGGTTAAACCCCCGCAGTTCTGCAGAAATCGCTCCCCCTTCTATTTTCCGCACCGAGGAAATGAGCAAGGGAACACAGAGGGGCAACAAGAGCCGTATCTTTTTCAAGAAATTCCGGGTATCAAACTCAATCCCCCGGGCAATCTGCGCTTCTATGATCCCCAGCATTTCCTCTGAGAAAAGGGGAATAAAACGCATCGCAGTAGTAAGCACAAAGGTGTATTTATAGGGGATATGCAGATACCAGGTCAGCGCATTTGCCATATCGCCTATCTGAGTTACCGAGAACATCAAGGTGAGCGGCATGGTCGCTGCAAGAAGCCGTAAGACAAAAAGCAGGGAAAACTCAATGCCCCGCTTAGTAACCGTAATGGCCAAGGGAAGTCTGAAAAGTACCTCTCCCTGAGGTACAAAAAATACCTGGATGATAAAAAGAACCAGTGAAAACTTCATGAGGGACACCAGGAGCTTGATTGACCGCCGGATAATTCCCCCCCAGGCTGCCAAACCCAGATTCAAGGCGATAATACCCAGGATCAACAGGTGCTGGGTCGTTACAAAACAGGAAGCGCAGAGGGTGAACGCGAGGATGAGTTTTGTCATAGGATTCAGGCGGTGAAGGAGCGAATCCCCGGATACATAATCAAGCACTCCGGTCATGACCGTCTCCTTGGATTACTACCCGCCTGTAATGGCTTCCTTTGAGATGTTCTACCAAGGCGTACATTTCATCTACCGTATATACCCCCTCGAATCCCAGACCAAAAGCCAAGGCAAGGGCTGGTATTTGCGCGGGAAGTAGGGATGCTTCGTGTAAAAGGGCTTGATTTTTCATAATATCCTTTATAGGTCCGTCTTCAATGAGCCTCCCTTGGCTCAACACCAGACCCCGTTCAGCAAAATCCATCACCACTTCCATGTCATGACTTATCATAAGGATGGCGGTTCCTTCCTGATGTAACCGGGCAATGATCCCCATAATGGTCATACATTCCCGGTAATCCAGGCCGGTAGTGGGTTCATCCAGTATTAAAAGGGGGGGCCTCCGAGCGAGTACCGAGGCCAAGGCGACCTGCTGGCGTTCCCCGCGGCTCATACCAAAGGGAGCCCGGTTCCCGTCTAGAGAGAAAAGTTCCAGCATCTCCTTGCAGCGGCGTTCCTTTTCCGCGGCTAGGTCTTCGGTATCGCCCAGGGCATATTCAAGGCCAAAGAGGATCTCCTCCCGGACCGTATTTTGGCAGAGCTGCTGATCCGGATTTTGGAACAGATACCCCACGCTGCGGGCGGCAATACTGGTTTTTATGGTTTTGGTATCCCGGCCCTGGAGGCGCACCGTGCCAGAAGAAGGCTTCAAAAAACCGTTACCCAACCGGCATAGGGTCGATTTACCTGCACCGTTTTCACCCAGGAGGGCCACAAACTCACCGGGGAGTATCTCAAAAGATACTTCTTGTATGGTCCTGGTAGTTCCGTACCTGAAACTCACCTGTTCAAAACGCAACATAAGGCGATTCCTTCTGAGCAGGCTGCTTCCAGGATAACACCTGCCCCATCATAACTTTCCCCTGGGCTAAGGTATAGGGCAGTTCCCCATAATACCAGGACCTGGCAGCGAACTTACTCCCTAATTCCGTTACCCGGGGGATGTTGACCCCTGCGGCTTTCAGCGTATCCACATGCCGCATTACTGCTGGGACATCCCCCTCCAGAATCAGCGCCCCCTTATCCATAACCGCCAGCCGTTTGACGAATTCACAGAGGAGCGGGATTTTTTGTTCTATTACAATGATGGTAATGCCATACCGGTCATTGAGTGCCTTAAGATAGGTGAAGATATTCCAGCTTGACTGAGGATCCAGTTCCCCGGTGGGTTCGTCCAGGAGGATAATCCCGGGCCGCAGCGCAGTTATAGCCGCAATGGCGACTTTCTGCTTCTGCCCTCCAGAGAGGGAACGGATGGTCCGGGTCTTAAGTTCCGCAATACCTGCTGCGTTGAGGGCGTTTTCCAGGCGCTCTTCAATTTCTTCCCGAGGAACCCCGAAGTTCTCAAGGCCAAAGAGGATTTCATCTTCTACTACAGAAGCCACCATTTGAGCGTCAATGTCCTGAAATACGCTTCCTACCTGCCGCGCGATGGTTTCAGTATCAGCGGTTATCGTGTCCAGGCCGTTAATAGTAAGTTCACCGTAAAAATCCCCAGGAAAATGGTGAGGGACCAGGCCGTTTATTCCGTAGCTCAGGGTTGATTTCCCCGCACCGGAAGAACCAATAATCCCTAAAAAGTCTCCAGGAGGTATTTCCAGGTTGATCCTGGAAAGGGCATATTCCGAACTTCCCCGGTACCGGAAGCTCAGGTCTTTTATCCGAATCATTTTTTTCCTTAAACCTTTAAACCTTAAAAATAAACGCCTGATGGGGCTTCACGCTTTTAACGCAAGTTTCAGGGGTATGTACAAAACCTGGACCAGGATCGAGTTAATACAGGCAGTGCCAAAAATAATCGCCATAAAAATAGCCAATGGCGTGGGGGTAATATCCGCCCCAGAATAGTACAGCACGTACATGATCCCAATAAAGGTAAAGCCACTTACCAAGGTGCTGAAAAAGGTACAGCAAAGGGTCTTTACCGGGATTTTGAAGCGGCTCAGCGGCAGTTTGGTCAAAAGGCACATAGCCAAGGCCCCGGTTAATTCACTGAGAAAATTGATGTAAGGCTGTCCAGGAAAGAACTGGCATATCGCCCCTGCAAGAATTCCGATAATCGCCGCTTCAAACAGCCGGGGCTTTATCAGCAGTATGATAAGACAGTACATGGCGATGATGAAGTTGGGCTTCATCCCAAAGTTAATAACCGATCCGACGAAAAATTTGAGCACTGCCCCTGCGGCAAGCAGGATGCCGATGAGTAATACATCCCTGACGGAAAGCCCTTTTCTTACCTGTTGTGCTGGCACTCGTTTTTCTGAAGTGATTTCCATGATGGTTCTCCTTATTGAATACAAATGTTTCTACATACAGAAACGTTTCTTTTTATAAGAACGTATTGTTCTTTTTATGTCAATAGGGATTTCTTATAAATCGGATAAATCCATAAAAATTTCCAGGGGATTGGGGTTCCGGCCCCCATATACACTGAGCCGTACCCTGCAAAGGTCCGGCTTGTTCCGCAGGAACAGCCCCCTGACCAAGGGTGTTTCAATCCGATACAACCGGTCATGCTGCTCCAGAGGATAAACCCCAGGTTTTGTGAGACTTCACCCTGCTTTTTAAAAAAAGATGAAGACCCATCACCTCTGCCAATTCCAAGGGTTTCTATGGGCTTATGGAGTCTAGGAGCGCATAGTAATTTCCCAGTCTTGAAAACATCCCCCCCATCAATTATCACAAAACCCTCTCATTTAGCTGAGGGGAAATAAGCACAGCTCCCTATCCTAGACCCCCTTCCTCAAACCGGGATTTTTTGACCGGGAATAATTATGATTGCAAGAATCCCGTACCGCTCATATAATAGAGAACATTGAACCTATGATTGACCCATTTAACCGGACCATCGACTATATGCGGATTTCCATAACTGACCGGTGTAATCTCCGGTGTGTTTATTGTATGCCTCAGGGAATCCACAGCCTACCTGAAACCGAAATCTTAAGCTATGAAGAAATCCTGCGGGTCTGTACCGAAGCCGCAGCCTTGGGTATTCATTTCATTAAGATTACCGGAGGAGAGCCTTTGCTCAGGGAAGGGGTTCCAGACCTGGTGAGGCAGCTTAAAAATACGCCGGGGATTCATAAAGTAAGCCTTACCACCAACGGGGTGCTCCTGAGCAGGTACCTTGACGCCTTGTGTGCTGCGGGAATTGACGGGATTACCATTAGTTTGGACAGCCTTGATGGTGAACGGTTTAGGCTGATTACCGGCTATAACGGCTTGGATACCATTATCCGGGGGATCCATGAAAGTGTTAGTCGTAGTATAAAAGTAAAGATCAATGCGGTGCTTATTGATAACGGCGGGGAGCCGGAGTGGCAGGACTTGGTGGACCTAGCCAGGGTTTTGCCCCTGGATGTACGGTTCATCGAGATGATGCCCATTGGATACGGCAAAGCCTTTAAAGGGGTTGCCCATGATAGGATTCTTCAGGGACTTAAGGAGACCTATGCAGGGATTACCGAAGCTGAGGCGTCCCAGGGGGCAGGCCCTGCGGTGTACTATCGTATCCCTAGCTTTAAGGGAGAAATTGGCTTCATCAGTGCCCTGAGTCACCGGTTTTGCCGTACCTGTAACCGTATCAGGCTCACCGCGGAAGGTATGCTAAAACCGTGTTTATGCTATGCTTCCGGCATAGACCTCAAAGCCATACTGCGCGACCCGGATAAGACCAACGAAGCCATAGGCCGGGCGCTTATGGAAGCAGTGGCCATGAAACCCGCTTCCCATTGTTTTACCGGTACCCCTCCAATTCCCGAAGGGCCCCTGGAAAAACGGGCTATGGTTACTATTGGCGGTTGACCGGAGAGGCGTGGAAATCCCTCAGGACAACATGACTATTCGGCCATGTTATTGCCGCGCCTGGCCTTAGATACCGACTCCATCGGGGTAATACCGCTCGAATAGGTGTTGCACCGCATGTTGACATTCCTGTAAAAAGGCTTGGTGTTTTTCTAAAAAGGCACAGCCCTTATCCGTAAGGTAGGCTTCACCGCCCCCTTTGCCTCCTTGATGGCGGACCGTTAAAGGAAACCCAATCCAATCTTCCAGTCCTTTGAGTAATTTCCAGCCCTTACTGTAGGACATCTCCATGATTTCACAAGCTTGACGAACATTACCGGTTTGCTTAATGGCCATGAGCAGTTTTATCATGCCGGGGCCGCAAAAAGATTCCTCTGCTCCAGCAGTAACCAAAAAAACCTTCGCCACAGGATTTACCTTTTTCTTCATGACCCAGGAATTTTCAGCTTGTTTTTTATCTGTCATTTTCTACCTCATTTCCCCTTTTCGTTACCCGATGAGGCTGGTTCAAACCTTCAGCTTGGAACCAGCAACCTTAAATTTAAGAAACAAAGCGGGCTTTAGACCGCTTTTTCCAGAGCCACTTTCATCGAAAACGAAGTTTCCGCATTACCCGAGTTTTGAAACTGGCTCAGCGCTTATTTTTATATTACCGAGGCTTTTCCACCATGTCAGCTTTTGAAAAAACCGCTACGGTAATTATAATACCAAGAAACCCTTAGGGCAGGTCAATAGTATTTACTTTGCTAAGGCAATAGCATTGTTATAGCCATAGAAAAGACGGTACTTTTTGCTATGATTAACGAGGAAACCGGGGAAGGTCCACGAGGCGCGGGCTTTTTCAGGTTTTAAGGGTTCAGTTGTGAGGGCTTCCAGGCTTTTATCTTTTCAAGCCGGGCCTGGGCTTTTTCCTGAAGGGACAATCCATAGTAATTGGGGACAATGGCGGATTCAAACGTGCCATATACCGCATTGGGCAGCACGATCCGGTAGGCGCCCAAACTTTCCCTTCCAGCGCCGGCCCATTCCCTTCTTTCCTGATTTGTCCATTTTCTGGTGGTACTGTCAAAATCCTCAAGGCTATCCCCGGCCAAAAGCACGATATCGTATCCTAATGAGCGTATTCGTTCCAGTCTTGGGTTTTTGTCGGATGTATGTTCCTGTAAAAATACATGATCCGGATCCGCCAGAGGAAAACCAAGATGCTGAAGATTCTCTATGGTACTTTCAGCAGTGGAACCAGGACGGTTGGACACATAAAATAACTCTATCCCCTGTTCTCGCAAGGATCGGGCAAAGTCAAGAGAACCTGGAATAGCATCGGCTTCCCGGGCATTACACCAGGCTTCCCAGGTATCACTCCCCCAGGGGTTTCCCGTGGTTACCATCCAGGCAGCGTATTTGCTATTGTCCAATAGGGTCTCATCAATATCCAAGACCACTGCTCTTTTCTCCCCTGAAGGGAGGGAAGCCATATACGCTTTTCCTGCATTAAAGGCCTGGTAACAAAGGGCGGAATATTCGCCGGAATTTTGCTGCCATAAGATGCCCATTAATAAATCATGGTTGTACGGTAATACATCCTTTTCATGCTGGACCTCCGGGCCGGGGGATACGCAGCCAGAAAAAATAACGGCCATTACCAAACTGCCCCAAATCCACGAGCGTTTCAGGGTTCTTGTATACATAGGTTCCTCCTTACCGGTAATATATTATTTGGAATAAAAAAAATAAATCAAGGGAAGGGGACAGGATAAACCCCTAGAAAAGTTCCGGGAGTTTTGGGGAACCTTTCGGTCCCCGGCATCTGTTCGTAACCTCATACCATAGAATCCGCGAAGGAGCGCTCATACCCGTAATTCGTGGATTTTTTCCCTTCTTTGTGCCAATCTGAAACAGCGGTGGGTAGTATCTTTTGAAAAGTTAGGAGCCGATACAAGAACAGTCATCGTTCATCCTTCACTGTTCCCGGTTCTGGATGTATCCCCACCTTCGCCCTTATCCCCACTGTCAGGGAAATACCCGGCATATAATACCCCGCGAAGGATTCATAGTGGGCGTTCAAAATATTACGCAATGACGCAAAGGCGGTAACGTATTTCCCCAGATGCTGATTACCGGTAACGTGTACAATGCAATGAGGGTCAAGGACCATTTTGTTTACTGTATCCGCATAGCGGGTGGTTTCGTAGTGGGCCGAAAGCAAGAGGGATCCGGTCTTCCACACTAAATCTACCGAACCGCCGATAATATGAGTGGGCATGTAGGGGATCCGGTAACTGTCCGCAAAAGTCGCGTTTCCGCTTAAAAGCCAGCTTAACTGGTATTGATAGGTAAAACCCAGGGTGAGGGTGGTAATACCCCCCTTGTTGATCCCCAGGGTTACTACAGGCCGCAGATCCGCACCGGCAAAGAAGGCCGTCCCAATGTTTTCAGGGGACCAGCGGCCTCCGGCGCTTTTTATCCAATGTATAGAATCTTCCGTCCATTGACCATAGATTGTACTGGTAAGGCTAAACCTATCGTTCAAGGTAAACTCGCCGGTCAGGTCCGCGCCCAAGCCGTCTTCGGGTTTTAAGGCGGGGTTACCGGCAAACATGCTGTCCAGACTGCGGTAGTAAAGGTCGTCAAAGTCTGGGAACTTAAAACTGCGGAAGTAGTTATTTTTCAGGGTAAAAGCCGGAACAATTTCCCAGCGGAAACCGAATTTCGGGATTACCGCAGCCTGCTTCGTGTCTGTAACGCCCTTCACCGAACCGATAAGCATAAACCTTTTTATAGGTGAAAATTCTCCTGTCAGGTACAGGCCGCCCAGGTTTCCGGTCTTTACCGGCTGGGTCTCGGTGACGCTCTCTGCATGGATGTACAAAAAACGCCAGTCAGCTCCGGCCCGGGCCGTCCATTTTTCAGAAGGATACCAGCCCCAGCGGTTTATGCCTGTGATGTAGTGATCCTGATTTTTCATATCCACCCCGTAACTGGTATAGGAAAACTGATACGTCAGGGATGCTTCGGTACTCATATCGTCCCGGAAGATAACCGGCGCGTTAAAGAGCAGATTTTCTGTTATCTGAAAATCTTGGGCCAGGGCATACCCTACGGAGTTCGGTGTGATAGGGTAGTTCTTGTGCGCATAATAGGCTTTCGTGTCTGAAACCAGCGCGGCCTCTGAGGGCAAGGTCCACACAAAGGCCGTCCCGCCGCCAAGGTCCAGTACCTCGTTGCTTTCCTTGCGCCGGCCAAAGCCGTAATCATCTTGGTACAAATAATGGTTTCCCGCCCGGTTCCCAAACAGTGAGGCTTTCCAGGAGAATTTGTCCGCTCCATATCCGGCCAAAAGACTCAAGGACTGCATATCCGCTAGATCCTCAAAATGAGGATCCCCGATCTTTCCGCCTGTATGCCGCATGACGTACGGTCCCGGCAGATACCCGGTATTAGAAAAGGCCCCGCCCAAGGTAAACCCCGGGTTTTGCTTCCGCACGGTAATAATGTTGATAACCCCGCCCAGCGCGCCTGACACGTTGTACTTGGTGTCTGATCCGCCATAGATAACCTCAATCCGTTCCACATCGTTAAGGTCAACCTGGCTTACGTCAAACTCCCCGGATCGAGGTGAATTAGCCGGAACCCCGTCTATCAGGATGGCGATCCGTTCCGTATCAAATCCTCGCATATTGATTTCCGTCTGGTTTCCATAGCCCCCATACCGGGTAACACTCATATCCAGCACGTCTTCAAGCAGCGCGGCCAGGTCCTGAGCGTTCCGCTTTTCTATCTCCTCCCGGTGGATTACTTCCATCTGTTGAGTGGTTTCAGGGGTCCCCGTAATCATAATCCCTTCACTGTCCCCGCCAAAGTCCAAGTAATCGTCCCAATCCTCCGCTGCTTCCTGGGTAAAAAGGGGAATACCCCATACCAGAAATAGTAGTAAAAGTAAATACCTGCGAATACGAATAGCCGTCACTGTATCATCCCTCCAAAAAGACGCTCGGTATGTTAGACCCAGGGGATAGGCGAAACCCTATCCGTCCTGGACACCCCGATTCCTGCTTGATCATTTCTCTCTATCCTGGGGTATCACCACGCCCCAGGAGATAAACTCCGCCTCGTTCTCCACCGTGTTACAGTCAATGGCTTCTTGGAACGTTTGGGTTTCGGTGTAGTATGGTTTTCCTGCATAGAGGTTCTCCAGATTAACCGCATTAGCCATTTGAATCGTGCCGTTGTCGAGGACGCGGTAGTAGA
>JAITAI010000295.1 GCA_031284195.1 Treponema sp. | reverse complement strand
TTTCGATGGGGCGTATCAATACCGAAATAACAGGGAAAGCGGACCGGCGGCGAACACACCCGGATATGCACTTCCTGAGCCCCGGCATTCCGCAGAATAGAGACCAGCCGCCTGCTGGTGGTTCCCCGGACAATGGAGTCGTCGATAATCACCACCCGTTTTCCCTGTACTTCCCTTTGAATGACGTTGTGTTTCACTGAAACGGCTTTTTCCCGCAGCTCTTGATTCGGGGCAATAAAGGTCCTGCCCACGTACTTGCTTTTGACAAACCCCAGGCCAAAGGGGGTCCCTGTAGCCCTACCGTAACCGATAGCCGCAGGGATTCCTGAATCAGGGACCCCCATAACCAGGTCTGCCAGGACCCCAGATTCCCGTCCGAGGATTTCTCCTGCCCGGATCCGGGCTCCGTACACATCAACCCCATCAATAACACTATCAGGCCTGGCAAAATAGACATACTCAAAAGCACAGACCCCGCGCCGGGTTTTTTCACTAAAACTGAAAGAGAGGACCCCTTCGGCATTGATGATGATCAGTTCTCCGGGCTCTATGTCCCGGAGAAAGGTTCCTCCCACTGCATCAATAGCGCAGGATTCACTTGCGAGGATCCAGCCGTCCTCAATCTTCCCCAAACACAGGGGCCGAATTCCATTGGGATCCCGGGCGCCCACTAGGGATTCATTGGTCATGACCACCAAGGCATAGGAACCTTTGATGAACTGGATCGTATCGGTGAGGGCTTTTTCCAAACCTTTCTTGTAATTTTTCGCGATGAGATTGACGATGACCTCACTATCGCTGGAGGAGATAAACCCAATTCCCGCATCTTCTAAAAGTTCCCGAACCACATGGGCGTTGGTCAACGTACCGTTGTGTACTACTGCAATAGAACCCAGCTTGAAACGGCTCACAAAGGGCTGGGCGTTCTCAATACTGCTTGTCCCGACAGTGGAATAACGGACATGGCCCACTGCAGTAGACCCCTGGAGCGTACTGAGAACCTCTGGAGTAAACACCTCCCCTACCAGTCCCATCCCTTTACGACATGCAATGGTCCTATCCTTGACCACCGCAATCCCCGCGCTTTCTTGTCCTCGGTGCTGTAACGAAAACAGACCGTAATACACCAGGGAAGCCGCGTCCCGCTCAGGATTCGCACAGAAAACCCCGAACACCCCGCAGGCTTCATGTAAGGTGTCGTCTGTATATACTGGATTTTTCAGGTTCATTTATAGGCCATACGGTTTACTATTTCGGCATAGGCTTCCTTCACATCCCCCAAATCCCGGCGAAACCGATCCTTATCGAGCTTTTTGTTGGTTTGCACATCCCATAAACGGCAAGTATCCGGGGAAATTTCATCGGCTACTACCAGTTTTCCGTCTCTGTCCAAGGTACGGCCAAATTCAAGTTTGAAATCAATGAGTTTAATCCCCTTTTCCAGAAAAAAATGGGAAAGTTTATCATTAACCTGGGCAGTATAGGCCAGGATCTCTTTAATTTCCTCGAAGGTAGAAACACCAATGGCTACGGCATGATACGCATTGATCAGGGGATCTCCCAGGGCGTCATCTTTGTAGGAAAGTTCAAACACCGTGGTTTTCAGGGGAGTCCCTTCTTCAAGGCCCAGACGCTTTGCCATAGAACCGGCGGCCACATTCCGGACAATCACCTCCAGCGGGATGATCTGTACTTTTTTACAGAGCATATCCCGTTCTGTTATCCGGGCAACAAAATGAGTGGGTATCCCAGAGTGTTCGAGCAATTCGAAAAGCCCAGCGGCAATGGTATTGTTCATGATCCCCTTATCTTGAATCTGCCCCTTCTTTTCCCCGTTAAAAGCAGTGGCATCATCTTTATAATGGATGATGACCAGATCTTCCTTATCAGCATCATCGATGGCATAGACCTGCTTCGCCTTACCTTCGTATAAGAGCCGTCCTGGTTTAATCCGCTGCGGAATTCCTGGTTGCCTATGGCTCATAGCTCCACCTGTTCCGTATTCCCTACAAAATCGGCCTTCATGGTGGCCCTGAACGCCACAAGCCGCTCTTTTACGTCAGGGTATTTGAGGGCAAGTACCTGACAAGCCAGATACGCTGCGTTTGCCCCGTTATCCACTCCTACCACAGCGACCGGGATGGGTCGCGGCATCTGGACCATAGACAAGAGAGCATCCATACCCCCCAGACCCCCTGAGTTGATGGGCACCCCGATCACCGGGATTAAGGTCAAACTGGCGATGAACCCCGGCAGGTGAGCTGCAAGCCCTGCGCCGGCAATGATCACTTCGATTCCGTGGCTTTCCAGTTCTTTGATGGTTTCTTGCAGGAGCTCTGGTGTCCGATGGGCTGACAGTACCTGGGCAGTGTAATCCACCTCCAATTCCCGGAGTACTTGGGCAGCTTTTTTCATGATAGGGGTATCCGATGGGGATCCAAAAATGATGGCGACCTTCATAACTAAGAAAGATACCATGTTAAGGATTGGAAAACAAGATAATACCGGCGTACCCCTGAAACAGCAGGTTTCACAGGGTTCTCAATCAGTACAAAAAACTAAAAAAAATAAATAAATAAATTTTACGCTTGACATTCTTTTATCAGCGTGCTATTATTCTTAGTATGACTATAAGATTAATAATATAATTTTGTATATATCGATACCTGAGTTGTGAAGGAAGCTCACTGAGCATATACTACCATTTAAGGAGAATATTATGGCGTCTAAAACCCATATCGATCAATGGGCCTTTGAAACTAAACAGTTACACATAGGCCAGGAAGAACCGGATCCGGCTAGCGATGCCCGGGCAGTACCGATTTATCAGACCACATCCTATGTGTTTCATAATTCCGCCCATGCAGCAGCCCGCTTTGGCCTTACCGACCCAGGTAACATCTACAACCGGCTTACTAATTCAACGCAAGATGTGCTGGAAAAACGCATAGCCGCGCTAGAAGGGGGTGTTGCTGGTTTGGCCTTGGCATCAGGGGCTGCGGCAGTCACCTATAGCTTCCTCAACCTCGCCCAGGCAGGGGATCATATCGTTTCGGCTAAGACCATCTATGGGGGTACCTATAACCTTTTAGCTCATACCCTACCCATATACGGTATTACCACCACCTTTGTAGACCCTGAAGAAAAGGACAGTTTTGCCCGGGCCATACAGTCCAAGACCAAGGCTATTTTCATCGAGACATTGGGGAACCCCAATTCCAATATCATTGATATTGAGGCTCTGGCCAAACTCGCCCATGAGCACCGCATACCTTTAGTAGTGGATGCTACCTTTACCACCCCTTATCTGCTTCGTCCCATTGAGTATGGAGCGGACATTGTCATTCATTCGGCCACCAAATTCATCGGTGGTCATGGTACCACCCTGGGGGGTATCATCGTGGACAGCGGTAAATTCGACTGGGAGGCCAGCGGTAAGTTCCCTGGGATCACTGAGCCGTGCCCTAGCTACCACGGCATTTCTTTTGTCAAAGCTGCTGGTCCTGCGGCTTTCATTGTGCGGATCCGGGCCATTTTGCTCCGAGATACGGGCGCATCGATCGCTCCATTCAATGCATTTCTCTTGCTTCAAGGTGTAGAAACCCTTTCCCTCCGGGTGGAACGGCATGTGGAGAATACCCTCAAGGTTATCGACTACCTCAAGACGCAGCCCAAGGTCCTCAAGATTAACCATCCTTCCCTGCCGGAGGATCCTAGCCATAGCCTTTATAAGAAATACTTTCCCCAGGGAGCAGGCTCGATTTTTACCTTTGAGATCAAAGGAGGCGCCAAGGAAGCCCAGGAATTCATCGATAGGCTCCAGATTTTTTCTCTCCTAGCCAATGTGGCGGATGTGAAATCCCTGGTGATTCACCCGGCTAGTACGACGCATTCCCAACTCAGCGAAGCGGAACTCCTGGAACAGGGAATCAAGCCGAATACGGTGCGGCTCTCTGTCGGTACCGAGAACATTAAGGACATTATCGCCGATTTGGATCAGGCATTTAAATAGTACAGGTCCAGGGGAATTTGAAGAAGGCTCAGCTCAAGCAATTCTCCTTCACCTGCGTTATATTGTTTTTATTACCGTATCATTATTTTCCTCCTCCTAGGCGATAGAGATTTTCTCTATCGCCTTTTTGCTTAGCTTTTTTATATGGAGCAGTATTCAAGAGAAGTTGGGCTTATTCAGGCAAAGGAAAAGTCACTGCCTGTATGCGAGGATCCTGGGAATGAGGGGAAATTACCAGGGGAATACCAAAGACCTCAGCGAGCATTCCTTCCTGAAGGACCGTATCAGGTTTCCCCAGGGCGACGATTTTTCCCTGATGCACCAGGGCAATACGGTCGGCATATAAACTCGCCAGGCTGAGGTCGTGGAGACTGACCAGGGCGGCCAGACCGCTTTTGGTCATGGAACGGATCAAGTTCATCACCATATACTGATACTTGGGATCCAGGTTATTGGCTGGTTCATCCAAAAGGAGGAGCCGTGCTTCCTGGGCCATGGCCCGGGCAATGAGAACCCGTTGGAATTCACCTCCGGAAAGTTCTGTTACCCGGCGGTCTTCAAAACCTGAAAGCCCTGCAGTCATAAGTGCTCGGTCTGTGGCGTCTCGGTCCAAAGCAGTCTCTGCAGCAAAGATGCTCCGGTAAGGCGACCGTCCTTGGGATACCACTTCCTGCACCGTAAAAGGCCAATCAGGGGTAGCGCCTTGAAAAAGAAAACTTATGGAACCCCCCTTTTCTTTTTTCCCCATGCGCTGTATATCCTTCCCATCCAGCATGATCCGGCCTGCCAGGGGTTTCAAGAGGCCTCCAATGGTTTTAAGGAGGGTGGTCTTCCCTCCACCATTAGGACCTGCCAGGGCCAGGAGTTCTCCGGGCTTCAGCGTGAGGGTAATATTGTTCAGTATCACCTGACGCTTAAACCCCACTTTCAGGTTTTCCAGTTCCAGTCGAACTCTGGGGTTTTCAGGTAAATCTGAGAGATTGGCCGGTTTCATCATCAGAACCGCCCTAAACGCCTGCCTCGATAGGCTAGCAGATAGATGAAGAAGGGTGCTCCTCCCAAGGAAGTGATGATGCCAATGGGGATTTCCATACTTCCCGCAAGGTTCCGGGCGAGGATATCCGCCAAAAGCACCAAAAGGGCCCCTGCGAGGGCCGTAGCAGGAAGGAGTTTTTTATGGGTAGGCCCGGTGATCATCCGCATTGCATGAGGGGCGATGAGACCCACAAAGCCGATGATCCCTGCAACGGAAACCGCAGCGGCTACGGCGAGGGAGGCTCCAAGGACAATGAAGAGCCTCGTCTTGCGAACATCGGTCCCCAAACTTTCAGCTACCTCCTCCCCTTGTAGCAGCAGGTCCAGGGGGCCATGGCTCAAGAATACCATAAAACAACCGATGAACATCACCGGCAAGATCGCGGGTAATTCAGTCCAGGAAGCCCCGTTAAGGCTTCCCAGAAGCCAGTAATACACCTGATGAAGGGCCTGATCTTTCAAAACCAGGATGAGGGAAAGGAGGGCCGAAAACAGGGAGCTCAGGCTCACGCCAGCGAGGAGCAGGGCTGTTGCAGGAGGGGGATTTCCCGCGCTTCGGGATATAACAAAAGCCAGGAACACCGCTATCAAGGCCCCTCCAAAAGCGCAGAGAGCCACCGGAGATACAGGACCGGTCAGCGAGAGACCTGCGGTTATTGCCAGAGCTGCCCCCAAGGCAGCCCCGGAAGAGGCGCCAATCACATAAGGGTCTGCCAAGGAATTCCGAAAGATCCCCTGAAAGGCTGCGCCGGATACCCCCAAGGATGCCCCCACAGCCATGGCGAGGAGGATCCGGGGAAGCCGAAGCTCGAACAGGATGAGCGCCTCTGTTCCATCCCCTTCACGGGTATGTAAAAAATGCCATACTTGCCAGAGCGTTTCAGGACTTAAACCTCCAGAACCGCTCAGTAAGGCCCCAAAAAAAGCAGGAATCAGCGCCAGGGAAAGAATGATAATAAGAGGCCCGGTCCTGTACCGGTTGCTCATGGGCACTCCAGCTTATCCAGCTTATTGAAAATTAAAGAACCAGGAATAGGTATAATCCGTTGGATTTTCAATCTTTTAAAAACCCTTTCTTGAGGCTGCTTTAAAAGGTTAAATGGTGAAACCGCCTCACTTACCATAAAGAATATCCGCAATACTCACAACCGCATCGGCAAGCCGCGGTCCATAGCGGTAAAGCGTATCGGCATTAACCAGGGCGATATGATTCTGTCGCACCGCAGGAATCATCCCCCATCCAGGCCGGCTGGCTAGGGCCCGGGGTTCTATGATTTTCCCGTGATCATCCCCGGCTATGATCCAATCGGGCTTTCTGCGTACTACCTGTTCAGTACTCACCATAGGCCATTCTTCGTTTAGATCTTCAAAAATATTCTTTCCTCCTCCCAGACGGATAGCTTCACTGATAAAGGTCTTACTTCCGGCACTTATGAGGGGCTCATCAGAGAGTTCCCAAAATACCCTCGGCGATTCCCGGTTTCCCCGGCGTTCCGCTACCTGGCGTATTTTTTCCTGCATACGTTCTATCACCTCTTGGGCTCCCCGGACATTCCCTGTAAGGATCCCTAATGTTTCTATGGTTTGATAAACTTCCTTAAAGTTCTTAGGTTCTACCGCAAAGAAGGGAATGGAAAGCCGTTCTAACAAGGGGATAAGCCTCCCGTGCATAAATGCGGAAATAATAACCATATCGGACTTTAAACGGGCAATCGTCTCTATGTTTACGGTGATCCCTGAGAATCCTCCTACTTTAGTCCGGGAAGCTGCCTCCGGGGGGTAATTACAATACTCGGTAACCCCCAGAACCTGATCGCCTGCGCCAATGGCAAAGAGGATTTCCGTAACTCCTGGGCTTAAACTCACTATCCTCTGGGGAGGGGTATGCAGGGTTACCGGCCTTCCCAACACATCCCTTATGCTCAGGGGAAAATCCCTCTGTTCCTCAGGGAAAACCCCTGTCAGACTGGTAGATAGAAGTATAAGGCAGCACAGAACCGTTTTGATGTACACTGCAGAGGTTCCTCCTTCTGTAGGATAGCCTCCTCTACTCATTTATGCAAGATGATTACCATCGCATCAGGATAAGGTATAGAAATGTTTGAGGTGATGGAAGGGACAGGTCCTCATCTTGTGTTTCAGAAAAGAGCGGTGAAGTCCCACAAAAAGTACGAGTTATTCCCCCAGAAAGGAATGATCTGTTTGCTTTATCGGACTAAAGCCCCGCGAGTCGTTCCTTCGGAACGACCCGCACCTTTCAGTCTACGGCCAATTTTATACCTATGGGAGCCAAAATATCCCCCAACCCAGCTTTAGTGAAGGCTCTCACTCAGTCTCGGTAAAGCCGCTCATCCAGCTTTAGTCAAGCCTCACTCCCAGCCTCGGTGAAACTTCTCACCCAGCTTCAGTGAAGCCTCACACTCAGCCTTAGTGAAGTCGCTCATCCAGCTTTAGTGAAGCCTCATACTCAGCCTCGGTGAAACCGCTCACTCAGCCTTAGTGAAACCGCTCACCCAGCTTTAGCGAAGGCTCACACTCAGTCTCGGTAAAGCCACTCACTCAGCCTTAGTGAAGCCGCTCATCCAGCTTTAGTGAAGCCTCATACTCAGCCTCGGTGAAGCTTCTCACTCAGAGCTTTAGCGAAGGCTCTCACTCAGTCTTGGTAAAGCCACTCATCCAGCTTTAGTGAAGCCGCTCATCCAGCCTCGGTGAAGGCTCTCACCCCAGGAAGTTTTCTATGGGTCTATTTCCGGGTCCTTATGATATGCTTTCCCCTTTACCCTGGAAACGGCATGGCTGGTATAGTGTATAATCCCAAAAAATAAAATCATCACCCCAAAACTTACCCAAAGTACAATAAATCCCCTCAACCCTCCTATCCCCACCACCGCTAAAATCGAAACCCCACATAACCCCACCTGTATCGTTACCAGTAATCCCAATATAC